>URHS01000057.1 GCA_900547685.1 uncultured Blautia sp.
CAAGACGGTTTGTAATGTTGGACTCTGTCTGTCCGTCACCACCGATGTATTCAACATCAAGGTTCAAAAGATCATCATATTTTTCAAGAAGTGGCTGGTATGTAGAGCTTAAGAAGTTATCAGAAGCGTTGTAAATATTCAGCCATACTTTTTTCTTAGGAGCTTTGCTTTCATCTAACTGTTTGGATACAGGCTCAAATGTCTTAGTAGAGTCTGTGAATTCCTGATAGTTATCTGCTGTTACAGCTACGTTTAATGCGTAGTAAGAACGTTCATCTGCTTTGTATACATATTCTTTATCACTCAGAACGTTTCCTGCTTCATCAGCTGTACCAATACCTGTATCAATATCAACACCGTCTAAAGAGTTACGAAGAACACGAAGTGTTAAGTAAGCCTGTACGTCTGCGTGCTGACTGATTGTTCCGCCGTATCCTTCTGCGATAGCTGCTACTGCATCACTGTTAGCATCGTATCCGAAAGTAGGAACTTTGTTTTCTTTTGACCATGCATTGAACATAGACATTCCCATACCATCGTTGTTAGAAACAACAACATCAATCTGATCACCAAAGGAAGAAGACCATGTTCCGATTGCATTACCTGCTGTAGCTGCATCCCATGTAGCACCTGCAGAGTTTTTCATTTCCTGAGAACCTAACTCACGAACTACGAATGTTTTTCCGCCTGCTTCTAAGGAACCATCCTGAACTGCACCCTGTTTTCCATCTACGTTTGTTCCAACTGGTTCACTGTTGATAGCGCCGTCTTTTTCTACACCTGTTCCAAGAGCTTTACGAACACCTCTTGTACGTGCGATGGAGTCATTATGTCCGATATCACCGATTGCTAAAACGTATCCGATTACGCCGTCGCCGTTACGGTCAATAGTATCTGCATTTTTTTCGATGTATTCTTTAACCATCTGGCCCTGAAGTTCAGCACCCTGATTTGCATCGAATCCTACATAATATGTATCTTTGTTGAAGTTAAGAGCATTTGTATCCAACTCACCAGTAGAACTGTTAGATGGCTGACGGTTGAACCATACTAAAGGTTTATCTTTGTTTGCAACTTCAGAAGCTTCTGTTTTTCCACCTTCTTCTGTTTTTCCTGTTTCCTCTGTTTTGTTACCTTCTTCTTTTGCAGGTTCAGAACCACATGCAACAGCAGAAAGTCCTAATACTGCTGTCATTGCTAATACTGCTAATTTTCTTTTCATTGAATTTTTCTCCCTTCATCGCACCATTTTCGTCCGTGCTTTTTATTGATATTGACACTATACACAATATCTCCAAAAGAAAACATAGAATTTTTTTTGTTTTTCATTGAAATTTTTAAGATTCCCTTAGTCATATCGCATAATATTCCGGTTTCTTATGTCAAAATATGTACATTTTAGCAATTCAGCATCTCAATAATAGCATTTATGCACATTAAATCTATCAATTTTCTAAAAATGCAGGGCAATTTTATCATTTTCCAATTCTAAAACAATTTCCAATGGTTTTTTTCCTGTAAGTTTTACGCTTCTTTCATCCGGCTGTGAAACTCCTGCAAACAATTTAAATTTTCTGCTATCGATAAAGCGCTGTCCCTGCTCGTCCACCACAGTCATAGCCTGATTGGATATTGTAAACAAAATCTCTTTTTTCTCCTTCGATTTCAGGGAAACTCTTTGAAAGCCACACAAACTATAATTACGCACAGCAAGTGGCGATTCTAAATCCTTTATATAAATCTGAATAACTTCTTCTGTCTGGATATCTCCTTTATTTTCTGCCCAAACCCTAATCTTGATTTCTGAATCTATAGACA
The DNA here is from genome assembly GCA_900547685.1 of uncultured Blautia sp. Lineage (GTDB taxonomy): Bacteria > Bacillota > Clostridia > Lachnospirales > Lachnospiraceae > Blautia. Next base: position 1,819 of record URHS01000057.1, read on the forward strand.
CCTGATTTAACAATTCTAAATTTGTCACTTCGACATCACTGTATGTCAATCCATAGCCAAAGGGATATAATGCCTCTTTTTCTATATACCGATATGTTCTGTTTTTCATAGAATAATCTGTAAATTCCGGCATTCCCTCTAAATCTCTGTAAAAAGTAACAGGTAGTTTTCCTGAAGGAGATACCTTTCCAAACAACAAATCAGCAACAGCCTTTCCACCTCTTGCTCCCGGATACCATGCCTGAAGCACCGCAGCACAATGTTCCTGAGCATAGTTTAAATCAACGGCACTTCCTGCCATGAGCACTATAATCACAGGTTTTCCGGTTTCTGTCACCTTTTCTATAAGCTCTTCCTGTACCTTAGGCAAATGTAAATCCTGTTTATCGCCCGATGCGCTGCTGTTTCCCGTATCTCCTGCCTCTCCTTCCAACGTTTCATCAAGCCCCACACACAAAATGACCACATCACTATGCTCTGCCGTAATAACAGCCTCTGAAAAGCCATCCTGTTTTTCCGTTACATCCTCATACAAATGAGAACCTTCTGCATAGAAAATCCGAATATCCTCTCCTGCTTCATCCTGTATTCCTTCCAGAACAGTAACATATCGTGAAGATGTTCCATGATAATTTCCGATTAAAGCAATTCGACTGTTAGCATTAGGCCCAATCACACCAATAGTCTTAATTTTTTCTTTCTTAAGAGGCAGAATCCCATTATTCTTTAACAGTACACACCCTTTTCGTGCCATTTCTACTGCCTGCTCCCTATGTTCTTTACATTCTACTGCCTCATAAGGAATCTTGTCGTACTCGCTGCCATCAAACAGTCCAAGTAAATATCTGGTCGCAAGAACACGAATTGCTGCTGTTTCAATTTCTTCCTCTGTGATCAATCCCTCTTCCAACGCACTTAAAAGATGTAAATACGTCACTCCGCAATTCAAATCACAGCCTGCCTTTAATGCCATTGCTGCAGATTCCTTTGCGTTTTTTGTGATTCCATGAGATTGATGAAAATCCTGAATAGCCCAGCAATCAGAAACAAAATGGCCGTCAAATCCCCACTTATCCCTCAGGACTTCTTTCATTAAATAATTGTGTCCGCAACATGGCTCACCATTTGTGCGGTTATATGCACCCATGACAACTTCCACATCTGCTTCTTCTACCAACGCTTCAAAAGCCGGCAGATATGTCTCCCACAAATCCTTTTTTGAACACTCTGCATTAAATTCATGGCGAAGAGCTTCCGGTCCGCTGTGTACTGCAAAGTGCTTTGCACATGCCGCTGCTTTCATAACCGGTCCCTCCCCCTGCAATCCCTCTACGAATTTCACTCCCATACGCGAAGTCAGATAAGGATCCTCACCGTAGGTTTCATGTCCTCTGCCCCATCTCGGGTCTCGAAAAATATTTATATTAGGAGACCAAAAAGTAAGTCCTTTGTAAATGCTTCTGTCCCCATGACTGCTATATTCATTATATTTTGCCCTTCCTTCTGTAGCTATGATATCTCCAACTTTTTTCATTCCTTCTTCATCAAAAGTTGCTGCCATACCAATTGCCTGGGGAAACATAGTTGCTGTTCCCGCTCTTGCCACACCATGAAGCGCCTCATTCCAGTAATTATATGCCGGTACTCCCAGTCTTTTAACCGGAGCTGCATCATATTTTAATTGGGCTGCTTTTTCTATTGTTGTCATTTGACTTACTAATGCCTTTGCTTTCTCCCGGGCCTTCTGTCTTTCTGCTTTATAATTTTTCATAGGTACCTCCACTTTTATTCATAGGACACAATTTCCTATGTAATAAAAAATGAAGTTGTCACATAAAGCTGCATCAGAAATATTTTAATATGCACTTAATGTAACAACTCCATTTTCTAAAATCTATCTATCCCATTTATCACATAGGGAATTAATCTGGTCTGCAAATCTAGCCAAATCTTTATTTGTACCGCCCTCATTATGACGGATTACTGTCATTAACCTCTGTCCGGCTGCAAGTAACCTTGCAAATACACCGGCTGCCTTTCTGCTCTTAGCTTTCTGTTCTACACGTTTAATAACAATGCCAACAGTTTCTCTGGTTATTTCATTTGTTACCAGGTCAACTTCTGTTCCGCTGTAAGGTGCCATCGCCTGATAACCTAATTCATCCTCTAATCTCTTGGCAAATAAATCACAAACCTGATCATCTCCATGCGCCACGAAAACACGCTTTGGTTTTTCTTTAAAGGAGGATGCCCACTTCATAAGTCCTGCATTATCTGCGTGTCCGCTAATACCGGGGAGTCTTACAATATCTGCATTTACATGAATTTCTTCTCCAAAAATATGAACATCTTTTGCTCCTTCTACTAAAGAGCGTCCTAACGTTCCCACTGCCTGATATCCTACAAACAGAATAGTCGAATCACTTCTCCAAAGATTATGTTTTAAGTGGTGCTTAATACGTCCTGCATCGCACATACCGCTGGCAGATAGAATTACCTTTGGTGTTTCATTGAAATTGATTGCTCTTGACTCATCACTGGTAATAGACAGCTTCAATCCCGAAAAGGCAATAGGGTTTATTCCTTTATTGATTAATTCCATTGCTTCTTCATCATAACATTCACTGTAATGTTCTTTAAAAATACTGGTCGCCTGCACTGCAAGAGGACTATCCACATATACCTCAAATCCTGGAAATTCCGGCAGCATATTATCTTCTTTAATTTTTCTAAGGAAATAAAGCATTTCCTGCGTTCTTCCTACTGCAAAAGAAGGAATTACTACATTTCCACCCCGTTTAAAAGTTTTCCTTAAAATATCCACAAGTTCTGTCACGTAATCCGGCTTTTCTCCGTGGCTTCTATCTCCATAAGTGGACTCCATAACCACATAATCTGCACTATCCAGATATTCCGGATCTTTAATCAATGGCTGTTCCGTATTTCCAATATCTCCTGAAAATACGATTTTTCTCTCTTCGCCATCTTCTGTAATCCACAGTTCAATACTGGCAGATCCCAGTAAATGTCCTGCGTCTACAAAACGCACTTTAATACCTTCTGCAATCTGTATTACCTGATTATAATTACACTCTACAAACTGCTGAATAACCCCTAACGCATCTTCCATGGTATAGGCAGGCACAAATTCCATCTGTCCGTTTCTCTTTGCTTTACGATTTCTCCATTCTGCCTCAAACATCTGAATATGTGCACTGTCACGAAGCATAATATCACATAAATCACAAGTTGCCGCAGTTGCATAAATCGGACCACGAAATCCTCTGGCATGTATCAAAGGAAAATTACCGGAATGGTCGATATGTGCATGTGTCAGCAATGCAAAATCCAGTTCTGACGCAGCCACCGGAATATCCTGATTTTCATACTGGTCGGGCCCCTGTTCCATACCACAATCCACAATAAATTTCTTGCCTGCTGCTTCTAAGAAGTAACAACTTCCAGTAACCTCATGAGCAGCCCCTATAAAAGTCAGTTTCATAGAAAAACCCCCTTTTGTGGTAAAATGAATGTTGATATACTCATTATACCCCAGTAAAGAGGGTTTTGACAGGACTTTATATTTTTTTTAGGAAATTTAATAAATTGTGTAATTACTCTACAAGAATACCATCTGTAATAGGTGTTTTACTTTCAGTGACACTTCCGTCTTGGGCTACACAAGCTGCCTTTACTCGATAATAATATCCTCTTGTCACTTGTACATTATAACTCTTTGTCAATAATGCTGTATTATAGGCTGTATCTGAAAAAGTTCTGATGTTATACCAGTTTCCATCAGAATATCTCTGCAAGGTTAATTTTAAAATCATCTTATCACAAGTCACTCTTCCATACACAGCCCCATAAACGTTAACACTACCATTTCCATTATCTGTAACTTTCGCAGTTCCTTGATTGAGAATATTCCCTCTTGCATTATTATATAAACTCACTTCTGAACACTTTTCATTAATAAGCTCAAATTTGTCATTTACATCTTCATTTAAATCGTTTCCATTTGCAAAAACTGTTACGTTTAATGTCAAAACCAAGACTATTGTTAATATATTTCTTAATAAGATCTTACTATTTTTTAAAACTTTCATTTTTTTCTCCTTCTTATAGCTAATATATAAGATTTTTAGCTATATTTTCCATTTCCTTTTCTTCTATTTCTCCAAAAAACTCATAATACGTATTTTTATACTCCCATTTTAAAGTATACATAGGCATCTTATCTTCTTTTTCCTCTATTTTCCACAATGTAATCTTTAATTCTGGTATAAAATCATTTTGAAAAGTACCTATCAAAATCCCACTATCATTTTGATTTAAAACAGAGGCTTTATTTTCATTTAAAAATACCGTTAAAAATATTGCCTGCTCACCATAAGAATACTGTAAAATCCCAGCTCCTGCCTCTTCATCTAAGCTATACGTTTGATATTCCAATTTATCCGGCGTATAAAAAAATTCCGGCATTTTAATTCCTAATGTATTCTCAATTTGCTCGTATGCATAGCTCTCTGTCCTGTCACTTTCTACTACTTCATTGTTATTCACTTTTGTATTCACATCATTTCCAAACAGCTCATTCATTTCTCTCATGATATACGCTCTGTTTGCCTCACTGGTCATAGAAATGCCGAACACACCGATTAGGACTGCTGCCGCAACAGAAGCCCAACGTGCCACTCTTTTTCTCCCTGTATTTCCTCGTTTAACATTGCTTTTGTTTATATGCCACTTTACATTTTTTAATTCTTTTATGTTACTTGTGTGTTTTTCTCTATCATCTGCATTTATCACATGATTGTTTGTGTTTTCAATTGACTCACGTCTTCTAATTTCGGCCATCAATTTTTGAAAGCCATCTTCTGTAGGCTCAAATTCCAAAGATTTTGAAATTTCCTCCGCCTCTTTTTCGATTTCTTCCGCCTCTTTCAAAAATTCTTCCAAAATTTTCTGATTTAATTCTTTGTCATTCAAATTTTCAGTAAAAAAGGTTTCACATTTTTTCTCATTTTCTTCTGATTTCCCCATGAAACTCCTATCTTTCCTTGACTTTTTTTCATAACTGTATCATATTATCTTATAGTTACTATTTTGAACTAATCAGGAGGAACACCATGAAACATATCGTACTTACCGGCGGTGGAACTGCCGGACACGTTACCCCAAATATAGCTATGATTCCACGTTTAAAAGAACTGGGATACAAAATTTCTTATATCGGCTCTTACGAAGGTATGGAAAGAAAGCTCATTGAAGATCTTAACATTCCTTACTATGGAATTTCTTCCGGTAAATTACGCCGTTACTTTGATGTCAAAAATTTTACTGATCCGTTCAGAGTTATAAAAGGTTTCTTTGAAGCTAAAAAATTAATGAAGCAACTAAAACCTGATGTTGTATTTTCTAAAGGCGGTTTCGTCACTGTGCCTGTTGTAATTGCAGCAAGTAAAAAACATATACCTACCTTTATCCATGAATCTGACATGACACCGGGACTTGCAAACAAAATATCCATTCCTTTTGCAACAAAAGTTTGCTGCAACTTTCCTGAAACAGTTTCCCATCTTCCGGAGGACAAGGCTGTTCTTACAGGTACACCGATACGTCAAGAATTACTGGAAGGCAACCCGGAAAAAGCTCTGGAGTTCACAGGTCTTTCCAAAGATAAACCCGTTATCCTCATTATTGGCGGAAGTCTGGGTGCTGCTGCTGTCAATGACGCAGTCAGAAAAATCCTGCCTGAATTATTAAAAGATTTTCAGGTAATCCACCTCTGCGGAAAAGATAAAATCGATGAAACTTTAACTGGCGTTAAGGGATATGTACAATATGAATATATTAAACAAGAACTCGCTGACTTATTTGCCTTAGCTGATCTTGTTATCTCCCGTGCAGGCGCAAATGCAATTTGTGAACTCAGTGCTTTAAACAAGCCTAACCTCTTAATTCCACTTTCTGCACGCGCAAGCCGTGGAGACCAGATTTTAAATGCCCGTTCCTTTGAACAGCTTGGTTATAGTAAGGTTCTGGAAGAAGAAGAACTTACTAATGACGTATTATTAAGCGCTGTCCGTGATTTGTATGAAAACCGGGAAGCTTATATTACAGCTATGTCTTCCAGTAAGCATAAGGACTCTATTCAACAAATTGTCCAACTCTTTGAAGACGCAGTAAACAAGACTTTATAAGTCTTCAAACTTGTTTCTGTAATATTTATTAATCCAGGCTTTTATCCTGTGCCTTTTGGCTCTCAGATTTTCCACTGAAATGCCAAGGGCACGGGCAGTTTCTAATGCTCCCTTACCTTCTACATTCATTTTCATAACAATTTCGTACCACTGACTGTTTTTCTTTTCCAAATCTTCAAATAATTTTCCTGTAAACTCTTGCATAACAAGTTTCTTTGTTGTTTCTTCCTCCACAGATGATTGTTTTTCTGAGCGATTTGAAGTCCACATAATTCCTTCCTCTGCAAAAAGTTCTTCTTCATTTGAATATCCTGCAGTTACTTCATGTACCTGATATGATTTTCTGCAAAAGTCAATGGCTTTTCTCTTTGCATTTACTATTAACCATTGTTTGTGGTATTCTTCCTGTAAAGTATCTGCTCTTTTCAAAAATGAAATAAAAACCTCTTGACTTACATCTTCCGCAAAGTCAATATCACGCAAAATACTATACACTACCTTTTTCACTATTTGATAATACTGTCGATAGATTTCTCGAAATTTCTCTTCTGTCATTTCTTTATCCAACTTCTAAATTTTAGACCTGAGAAAATTTTTCTAAAATCTCATCTCTATCTTCTGGTTTAAGAGTGCCTGGTTCCCATGTAATTCCCACACCATCATTTTCATTTCTTGGAATTAAATGCATGTGGAAGTGAAATACCGTCTGTCCCGCTGCTGTTCCATTGTTTTGTACTACATTATAGCCATCGCAATTTAACACTTTTTTCATTTTCTTGGTCACTTCTTTTGCTAATACCAAAGCTTTCCCTGCCAAGTCATCAGGTAATTCATACAAATTCTCAAAGTGTGCCTTTGGTAAAATTAGAGCATGTCCCTTACTGGCAGGTCCCAGATCCAAGATAACTCTAAAATCCTGATCCTCATAAAGTGTTGCGGCTGGTATTTCTCCGTTTGCAATTTTGCAAAAAATACAGTCTTTCATTTTCATAATCTCCTTTCACTTATATATCCGAATAAAAACCTGTAAATATTACTCCTGTTTTGTCGAATTTTGGCATATAAAACTATTTGCTATTTAAAAACAAGGGTGTTACACTTGTTTTTAAAGAAATAAAAGGGGGTAACTATGAACACTCAAATAAATCAATCCAATCAAAACATTGCTGTAAAGAATGAACCTGATTATCGTCAATTATACGAAGAACTTCAAGCACAGCATCAATTTACATTATCTCATGTCTCTCACGAAATCCGAAACCCGGTGACATTAATCAACAGTTTTTTACAACTGTTAGAATCTCACCATCCCGAATTAAAAGAAGATAAATACTGGGGCAAGATTATGGAAAACATGGATTTTCTGAAAACGCTTCTTAATGAATTTTCCAGCTTTAATAATTCCGGAAAGCTAAATCTTCAAGAATTGGATCTATCTGAACTTTTGGAAAATTTAATTGCTTCCAGTTTACCTACTTTAGAAAGTTACAATGTTTCCCTTACTTTAAATATTGAGCCAAATTTGCCTATTATCCAAGCAGACAAAACCAAAATGTCTCAGCTGATTTTAAATCTTTTAAGAAATTCCTCCGAGGCAATTAAAACAAAGGGAGTTATTCACTGTTCACTAACTTCCCAGAAAAATCATCTTGTTCTTTCTATCAAAGATAATGGAAGCGGAATTCCTGTTTTATATCAAGAAGACCTCTTTGAACCATTCATTACCCATAAGCAGGATGGCACCGGTCTTGGACTTCCTATATGCAAAAGAATTGCAGAAGCTCACAATGGAAGTATTTCTTTCCAATCCGTTCCTGAAAAAGGTACTGAATTTACCGTTCTACTGCCTATACGACAGCCTTTATAATCTTTTTTGATATACCCTTTGATAAAAAAGAACAGCTAAAATAAACCCACTTACCAAACCGCCAAAGTGTGCAGCATTATCCACACCTGTACTTGTCATTCCAAAATACAAACTTAATCCGGCCATGACAAGTAATTGTCTGGTGGTAAAGTTTTCAATCCTTCCTCTGTTGGCGATAACAATATAGATAAGAGCGCCAATTACCGCAAAAACCGCACCGGATGCTCCTGCTGAAATAAAATATTTGCCATTTTTCATCTCCAGATATATGGACAAAATGTTTGCCCCAATACCGCCCAGGAGATAAATAAGCAAATATTTTATTTTACCTATATTTCTTTCCAGACAATCTCCTAAAAATAACAGAACCAGCATGTTATTCCCCAGATGCTGAATACCAAAATGTAAAAACATAGAGGAAATCAAACGGTAATACTCATGCTCTTGTAAAACTGCCGGTGTATAACAGCCACCCCAATTCAGAATATGATAGCTGTCCAATGATGAACCTGTTAATTCTACCAGTAGAAATACCAATAGATTTACGGCAATTAAAAAGGTATTTACCGGAACTTCCTTTCTTTTCCTCAAAAAATACCTAATTTCATTTTCTGTTTTACTTCTTGGCATTCCTGAATAATTATTTTCTGTATTCATCATTCTCCCTTTACTTCTATGATTATCTATCTTTTTTTACCTTTCCTATTTTACCACATTTTTCCAAAATCAGCATTAAATTTGTCAATATATAAATATCTTTTTTCTGCAAAATCAATCATATTTTCTTCTTTTAATAAATATTCTGTTTCCGGCTGCAATACTTCTCCATCTAATTCTGTTCCGTTTCTTGAATTTAAGTCGATTAAAAATGTCTGATTATTGCGACAAATAATTTTTGCATGAATCCGGCTGATTGTAGGTACGTTCAAACAGATATCTACGCTTTCTTTCTGGCTTCCTATAATTGTATTCTCTTTTTCCAGAAAAAATTTCTTTCCTGTTTCTACTTCTAAAAGATAAGATTTTCCTTTTAGTTCAGACTGTAAAAGTACAGTCTTTCCAAAGTCCTCCTGCTTTTCTTTTCCTCTTATTCCTCCTGTTACTTCTGCCTCATCAAAAACCTCCAAACTATGATTCTCGAAATCATGTTTTCTATATTTCAAAACATAGATTAATACGCTCATAGCAATAATAAAAACAATAATAAAAGCTGTTGCCATTCCCCAATAACGTATTCCCATACCGGATAAATATCTTACAAAAAAGATAATAATTCCAATTATAAAAAGAATTCCTACTGTAAATATTTTCTTTACGGAAGATTCTTCTTCCTCATCATCTTTATAAAAATCATCTAAGATTTTTTGTCTTTCTTTCTGCTCTTCTGTATTGTTCACTTTAAAATCAATATTTCTATCTTCTGTTTCATCATAAAGAAGCTGACGTACACAATCCGGCTGAATACGATTTTCCACTGCAAGTTTATGCATGCCATAGCCGATGGTCACTGCACCTTTGTCCTTATGCTCAATTTTAGGCAGCAAATATTCTGTCAAAATACAAAATTCCTGTTCTATCGTGTTCTTCTGCTCTGGAAACCAGAAAAAATAATATATATCTTTATCCAGATTTTTATATACATAGGTGGGGTTTAAGAGCAAGAAATCCCGATTCAATAAATATTCATCCAATCTCTCTAAAGCAGTAGCTATTTGCAGAAAAAGTGCTTTCAGTGTATCTTTATCAAATTTTCCCTTCTCATACAGGTTTTCAAGGCTCTGACTCCCTGTAATTTCATAATAGAGATATTCTTTCCCGTTTATCCGCTGCATCTTACAGGGGAGCAATCCCGGCACCTGATTTTCCAATAAAATATGAGTCTGATAATTATCTTTTAGTAGATTTTCCAATGGCAAAACAGCAAAATTACAGCTCTTATTTCTTTTAAATGTAATCTCCAAAGTGCTTAACTCCCTTCTACTACTTTTTTATTTTATGTTTTGCAAAAATCTACGATATTTTTGTACCTTTTCGATGAAATCTACAGGGTTTATCACCTTACTTCTCCACTTTTCTTTCATATTCCAATTCATACTTTGAAACGGAATATAAAAATTTTTTTGAAACCCCACAGCGATTTCTTCTTTTCCTCCGCTTACAATATATGTTTCCTGCATATCAGCTGCTTTTTGCCTTATTTCGTTCACTGCATTTTCTTCATTTATTAAAGCTCTGCCACTTCCATATACAGAAAGCTCACAGATTTTTGCTGTTTTCCAAACCTTAATCTGCATACCCAAAATCAGAAATAAAGATGCAAAAATCACCAAAAGCCATACCCCACTTATTAATGCCATTTCTACTGTATAACTTCCTTTTAACTTTATTTTTTTTATACCATCCATACATAAGCACCTGCCATTCCCATTGCCAGAAAAGGCAGAAACGGGATTTCTCTGTCTTTTCTTCCTCTTTTCCCCATAAAAACAAAAACCGCCCATAGAAAAGCACCCAAAAGTGCTATTGATAAAATTCCTAATGTATTACAAATCCCCACAGACACTCCCATAATCAAAAGAATCCAGCAGTCTCCATATCCTACTGCCTCCGCAGATGCTTTACTAATTACAAAGAAAAAAATTCCCGGTATACTCCCTATAAAAGCATCCATTAATTTTTCATACGTTCTTCCGTTTTGGAAAAATATTTCTCCCAGCAATGTAACTATCACAAAAATTCCATAAAGCACTTCCCCTATAAACGTTCCCATCACAAATATTCCGTAAAAACCAATTTTCCACAAAGCAACTGTTTTTCGTTTCCCGTCTTCCACACTACACAAAAGAAGAATACACAAATGCACCAACCATTTCGTTTTCATGATTTTATCCTCCACATCTCTCGCAGATATTCAAATGTTTTACTTGAGATTTCTTCACCAGCTTTACATGACGTGTTAATCCACCACATGCTTTATCCTTATGATAACGATTTCCCGTAGGTGTAATATAAAGTATTCCCGGTTTCTCTCCCGTTTCCATACATTTCTCGCAGCTATGGTACTTTTCTCCATATATATTTTTCTTCTGTTCAGCCTCTGAGTAAGATATCCTCTGTACAGATAGTCTTAAATGGCTGCAGGAAACGTTGGTATGATAAACGCTTTCCCAATCTGTAACATATACCATTTCTTCAGTTTCAAATAATTCTTCTTTCAGCAGATAGCCAATCCATGCTCTTGCCTGTCCCCTCACCTGCATTTTGACAGGAAAAATCTGAAAACATGTAAAAGGTACTTGATAAAAAAAGGAAGCTTTCAAAGAAATCATTCCATTCTCATAGGAAGACTGTGACAATTTTATCCCATTGGTTCCGCCTATAATTCCCAGCAAGTTTTCATCTGCCAGTTTTTCCTTTATCTTTTTCTTAGTATAAATTTGGCAGATACGATTACTTACTGTTCCCACCAAAGACAGTGTGTCTTCTTCATTGCAATATGCATACATTCCCAATTCTTTTGCGCTTTCACACAAAGTGCTCTGTATCATGGTTGTTGTTCTGTATAAGTCCAAAAATCCCGCCAGCATTATCATAGCAAAAAAGAAAAGAGGCAGAACAACCGCACACTCCACAGTCAAACTTGCCTTTTGCCGGAGAACTTCCACCTCCTCCTTTTGTCTTTTCTGTTTTATGGTTTTCCACCTCCCTCTTTTCCTGTTTTATAGGCGTTTGCGAAACGCCTAATGCCGCATAAATACAGCATTTTTTAACTACAAA
>URHS01000058.1 GCA_900547685.1 uncultured Blautia sp.
GTGCAAAAGCTGCTAACCTGGACGCTATCCATGATACAGTTCATGAAATGGCCAGAGATGAAGCTAGACACGGTAAAGCATTTGAAGGTCTTTTAAAGAGATATTTCGGTTAATTTTTTAATTTTTTTATTGAAGTAAATCCTCCGCATAGTAAAAAATTGTTGGATTAAGCGCATCATAAATATATGGTTGCTTAATCCAATATTTTTTGCCATCATACTTGACTATTTTCATCAAGTATGATAGTATCATATTAATAACAATTACTATTATTTAATTTGTCAGTTGTTTTTCTGACAGAAAGGAGAATATATGGCTACTTTGAAATACAGCCGGCAAAGAGAATGTATCAGAGAATATGTTCAAAAGTCTAAGGAACACCCTACCGCTGATCAGGTATACGCTGAAATCAAACGAGAATTTCCCAATATCAGTCTGGGAACTGTGTACCGTAATCTGTCACTTTTAGTAGAGCTTGGGGAAATTGCAAAAATTTCTACCGGAAACAGTCCTGACCGCTTTGATTGCAATACCCGACCACACAGTCATTTTATCTGCACACATTGCCATTGTATACAAGATGTGGAAGACAATGAGTTCGACTGTATGGTAAAGAAAGTTGCTGCTAATATTGACGGAAAAATAACCGAGCAAACTACTACTTTTTACGGGCTTTGCAATGATTGCCTGAAAGAAAAAGATTTATTAAAAAGTAGTTGACAAATATAGTCAAGTATGCTAAATTAAAATAGTAATCATTACTGTTATTACTTTTTAAAAAAACCTGGCAATGCCAGATTTCATAGCAAAAATTATTTAAATGAAAAGGAGATTATTATTATGAAAAAATTTGTATGTAGTGTATGTGGTTATGTTCATGAAGGCGATGCAGCTCCGGAAAAATGTCCAGTTTGTGGCGTAGGCGCTGAAAAATTTGTAGAACAGTCTGAAGAAAGAAGTTGGGCAGCTGAACACGTTGTAGGTGTTGCACAGGGCGTTAGTGAAGACATCTTAGCTGATTTAAGAGCAAACTTCGAAGGTGAATGTTCTGAAGTTGGTATGTACTTAGCTATGGCCAGAGTTGCTCATAGAGAAGGATATCCTGAAATCGGATTATACTGGGAAAAAGCTGCTTGGGAAGAAGCTGAACATGCTGCTAAATTCGCTGAATTATTAGGTGAAGTTGTTACTGACAGCACAAAGAAAAATCTGGAAATGCGTGTTGAAGCTGAAAACGGTGCTACAGCCGGTAAATTTGATTTAGCTAAACGTGCAAAAGCTGCTAACCTGGACGCTATCCATGATACAGTTCATGAAATGGCCAGGGACGAAGCTAGACATGGTAAAGCATTCGAAGGTCTGTTAAAGAGATACTTCGGTTAATTTATTAAAGTAAACTCCTCCGCATAGCAAGTGGCAGTCGTTGAAATCCAACGACTGCCTTTCTATTTTTCCTTCTGTAAGGAGTTGATTTCATCTTTACATCTCCTTATAATAAAAATATAAATAAACATAAAGGGAGAATTCACTATGATTATCAAAAATGGTTTCGTATTCCAGGAAGATGGCACCTTCCTGAAAAAAGATTTATATGTAGAAAACGACAGAATTGTAGCTACAGAAGCAGAAGTAACAGATAAAACAGTCATTGACGCTTCCGGTTTAAAGGTTATCCCCGGTCTTGTAGATGTTCACAGCCATGGTGCAAAAGGCCATGATTTCTGTGATGCAGATCCAGAAGGCTTAAAGGTTATTTTACAGTATGAAAAGGAACACGGTATCACTTCTTACTGCCCTACTTCCATGACACTTGCAAAGGAACAGCTCATGGATATCTTCTCTACTGCAACCAAAGTAGCACCCTCAAAAGATCTTGCTCATATTATCGGTGTAAATATGGAGGGCCCGCTGATTGATATTAAAAAGAAAGGTGCACAGGCCGGCGAGCACATTTCTGTTCCTGACGCCTCTTTCTTCAGAGCATGTAATGAAGCCTCAGGAAATCAGATTAAACTGGTAACTCTGGCTCCAAACGTAGACAAGGCTTTTGATTTTATTCAGGAAGTAAAAGATGAAGTTGTTATTTCTATCGGTCATACTACTGCAAATTATGAATGTGCAAAAAAAGCTATGGATATGGGTGCAAAACACGTAACTCATTTATACAATGCCATGCCTCCATTTGCTCACAGAGACCCAGGTGTTGTAGGCGCTGCCTGTGATACACCGGACTGTATGGTAGAACTTATTTGCGATGGTTTCCACATTCACCCTTCTGCAATCCGCACTACATTTAAAATGTTCGGTGATGAACGTGTTGTCCTCATCAGTGACTCCATGATGGCAACCGGTATGCCAAATGGTAAATACGAACTTGGAGGACAGGAAGTTACTATGACAGATTGTTTTGCCGCTCTTTCTGATGGTACAATTGCAGGTTCTGCTACAAACCTTTTCGACTGTATGAAAAAAGCTATGGAATTTGGTATTCCTGAGTCCACTGCTCTCTTTGCAGCTACCAGAAACCCTGCTAAGAGCATTGGCGTATACGACAAAGTAGGTTCTCTTACTCCCGGTAAATATGCAGATATTGTCCTGGTAAATGATAACTATGAAATTCAGCAGGTAATCTAATCTCTGCAGAAAGGGGCATCTTATGGATTTTAACGAAGATTTGCAGTCACGTATTGACACTTTTAAAAGCCAATATCCACTGCCCGATTCACTAAAGGCAAGGCTTGTTACCCCTGCTATGCCTTTTTATGGAACAAAAATTCTCACACAGGCAGTTACTGCTTTATTAGAGGGTGAAAATCTGTTACTGTGCGGAGATAAAGCAACTGGAAAAAACATACTGGCTGAAAATCTGGCATGGATTTTCGGCCGTCCCACCTATAACATTTCTTTTCATGTAAATACAGACAGTAGCAGCCTCATTGGAACAGATACCTTTAAAAACAATGAAGTCACTTTAAGGCAGGGACCTATCTATCAATGCGCGGTTTCCGGCGGTTTTGGTATTCTGGATGAAATCAATATGGCAAAAAATGATGCGGTAGCTGTGCTGCACGCAGTTTTGGATTACCGCAGGGTCATGGACGTACCGGGATATGAGAAAATCAACCTCCACCCTGCCACACGTTTTATTGGCACTATGAACTACGGCTATGCAGGCACAAAAGAATTAAATGAAGCTCTTGTTTCCCGTTTTATGGTAATTAATATGCCTCCGCTTTCTATGGAACGCTTGGAACAGATTTTAAGAAATATTTTTCCGCACATCAAAGCCGATGCTCTGGAACAGTTCTGCGGCTTATTTCTGGATTTACAGTTAAAAGCAAAAAATGGAGAAATCTCTACAAAAGCAGTGGATATGCGTGGATTGATTGGCGCTATCCGCCTGATTCATGGTGGCTTAACACCTGTAGAAGCTATTGAAATGGGTATTATAAATAAATCTTTTGATACTTTTGAACGGGAACTCATCAGTGATATCGTGATGACTCGTATTCCTGATAGCTGGAAGAGTGGAGATGTATTTTAATGAAAGAAAATATGATGGAAAACCGGCTGCAGAATCTCCTCTGGACAGTCAGTGAGGATTATAGCGCTGATGTGGCAATTAACCCCTCAGACCACCAAAAGTCCCCTTATATTGCCTTTTACAATATGATTCGACAGGGCGCTTTTCAAAAATATTTTGATACAGAGTTTTTTGACGCTTATATAGATGCAAAAATCCGGGACAGAGCTGAACCCTCCGTTCTTCTCTTAATCTCCGAACTCTGTATAGACAGTGCCGTCCATGTCAGAGTTGGCAATGAGAGAAAAGGCATTGAAAACATTCGCCGGAAAGCTTTTCGGGAAGTTTTAAAAAAGGATTCTTTTCGGTTCTCTCATACGGACTGGGATTATCTGGAATATTGTTATCTGCAGTTTCAGCTTTACGAAAAAATGGTAAATTCTCGTCTGCAGCCTTTGATTTTGAAAATATGTGCTCTCTCCCATGCCGACTCTGTGAAAGAGATTTGTGACTGTATCGACGAAGTATACCACACAGCTTACGAAAAAGGATTTGCAGAACAATTTCAAGGGATTCGCAGAGATGTAGACGGTCTGCAGTCATGTTTGGAGGATTTTGATGAAACTGAAGAAGAAAAGATAGATTCTAACGAAGAAACCATAAATATCTTCAGTGGACATGTGGATGTACAGGACAATGGCAAAAAAGATAAATCCCGCGTAAAACTCCTTTCACTGGACAGGGAGTCCTCTAAACATCTGGAAAAATATATCGAGCTGAACTATGGGAAAAGTATTCTTCCTCCGGAAGAAAAAAAACGGCTGCAAGCGCATGTCTGTACGGGTATACATGCTGACTGCCGCATTCATATTACCAAAGGTGTTCTTCATAATACGGCAGAAACCAATGCAAAAACAGATTATGTAAAAAGGATAAAAGAAGAAAATCTGCATATTTATAAAAAGAATTTTCTTCTTACAAGACAAAACATTTTATCTCTTTCAAATATGCTGAAAAGAGCACTTCGTACACGAACGGAACCGGAACGGTGTAGCAGTGAATATGGTACAATATGTGCCGCCAAACTCTGGAATATCGGACGTACAGAAAATTCCATGCTCTTTGAGCGAGAGCTACTGCAGGACAACTCAGATTTTACCGTAGAAATCCTCATTGATGCCAGCGGTTCACAACAAAGACGCCAGAGTCTTGTGGCACTTCAGGGCTTTATTCTCAGCAGAGCTTTAAGCATTGCCGGCATTCCCCATCGTGTAACAGGATTCTGTACTTTCGGTTCTTATACAATCTTAAACGAATACAGAGATTATAACGAAGGGTCTGAAGCTGATGAAAATATTTTTGAATTTTATGGTTCTGCCAATAATCGTGACGGTCTTGCTGTAAGAGCTGCTGCCGACAGCTTGGATAAGCAGCCTCAGGAAAATAAAATCATGATTATATTAAGTGATGGGAATCCCAATGATATTATTGCTGCCAATGCCAGACAACAAAAAGAGAAGCAGCCATACTGTCTGGATTTTGCAGTCAAAGACACTGCTACTGAAGTCCGAAAGCTCAGAAATCGCAAAATATCTGTACTTGGTGTTTTTGCGGGAGAGGAAGAAGACCTCTCGGCAGAAAAGAAAATTTTCGGTAAAGATTTCGCCTATATTCACGATATTTCCAATTTTTCCAATATCGTAGGACATTATCTCAAAAAACAAATTATAGGATAGGAAAAGCAGCGGGAATATGATATTTTTCTCATTTTCCTGCTGCTTTATAAATAAGCTGAATTTTCATTTCTCTTTTCATCTGTTTAATCTCATATTCTCTACGCATTGCTTCCACTTTTGTATTAAATTCCTCAAAATAAACCAATTCCACAGGACACCTGCTTTTCGTGTATTTTGCACCTTTTCCTGCGTTATGGCAGGCAATTCTCTTATCCAGATTGTTTGTCCACCCGGTATATAAGGTTCCATCACTGCATTTTACTATATAAGTATAATTCATTTTTCTCTCCCGTAAGTCTATGTAAGGAACGTCCTGCCCCTTTGACATGACGTTCTTATATATCAAGCCGCCGATTAAAAAGTATTTCACCCAGATTCTCTAATCACACCAAAAACTAACTGTACTATAAAATCGGCTGCGGATTTTCTTTCCGCATAGTTTATTATACTCTCACAGCCAGAATTTGTGAACGATATTCTTTTAAGGAAGGTACTGCATTGGATCTAATGGAACTCCATCTTTCGATAAAGCAAAATATAAGTTTGCTCCTTCCTTTGTGTAATATTTTGTAGGCTCACTGATATAACCTAATACACTTCCTGCTGAAACATATTCCTCTGCCTGAAATGGTACGTCTTTTAGCTGTCCGTAAACTGCCTGATAACCATTTCCCATATCTACCGTTACCGTCTGTCCTGTTTCTTCGTTATTTACTACAGATACAATTTTCCCATTTGCAACTGCTGCCACCGGAGAACCTACTTCTGACGAAATCGCAATTGCCGGGTTGAGTTTGTACACATTTAAAGTCGGAAAATAAATTGTGTTATCCATATTGTAATCTAAAACGATCTGTCCATTCACCGGCCATTCCATTAAAGAACTTTCTGTAAAGTTAATTTCCGGTGCTCCTGCTGCCTGTGCAGATGTATTTTCTGCTTCCTGTTCCGGTGCAGGTTCTTGTACAGACTCTTCCTGTACAGGTTCTTCCATACTCTCCTGTGTATTATCTTCTACTTCTCTTGTACCTTCTACCTCTGTAGTATTTACATCTTGTACTTCTTCTTCTCTTTCCTCTGTTTTTATTGCCTGGTCAACAATATCTTCCTCGTTCTCTTTAACAAATTCTTTCTCATTTGCTCTGCTCTTACTCCCAGACTGATAAACAGCCACGCAGGTAACTACCAGAGTAATTGCCAGTAAACTTCCCAGTGCTACACGAATTTTTCCTTTTTTACTCATATTTTTTCACCTCTGCCTTAGTGGGCTCATCCGCCCCTTTCTTGTTTTCAAATATAGGATTACCAAAAAAAGCAGAAGTTATACATATTTTACTTTTCTTTCTGTATTTCCATATCAGGAAAAAAATATTCCAGTATCTGCTCATAACTTTTTCCTTCTGATGCCAGATTATGAGCAGTATATTGACTCATGCCCATACCATGACCAATACCTTTACATAAAAAACGCACTTCCCCCTGACCACTCTGTATACTAAAACAAGAGGAAGGTAACTCAAGTAGTTCTTTTATCCGTTCTCCTTGAAATACCTGATTTCCAACTTTAATTTCCATCACATATCCTGCACTGTCTGTTTTTATTATTTCAATCTCTGTTTCTGCTGTTATGGAAAAGGCAGGATAACTCTTTTTAATTATCTTTTCTAATTCTTTTAAAGAAAAATAACAGCCCTCTACATACAGAGGACTGTCTATATCTTTTGGTGTTTCCACTGAGGATATGTAAGCAAATTTCTCACCCAGAACCTCTTCTCCGCTTCTGGTTTTTCCTTGACTGAGAGGGTGGTAGGGAATCTCTTTTTTCTCATTTTGATACATAAGAATCATTCCCTTAGTACGGGTTGCTTCCTCCTGAAACTTTTGAAATTGTTTCAGTTCTTCCCCTTTCATATTCTTTTTCTTTAAATAATCAGCAGCTTCCTGAATATCTTTTATAGCCGATTCTGATTTGCTTTTTAAAGATAAATTAGTTCTTTCAATTATTGTCTGCGCTTTAATTGCTTCTTCTTCGTATCCCCAGTCAATATGCGCCGCTGTTAAAATTGGTATATATTCTTCTAAATCCGGCTGTCTGTTGAGAGGACATGCTTTTCTTCCTGAAATAACCACTGTCAAAAGATAGGGCAACATAAAAAACAATACTGCAAGTAACATACCTAAGTCTTTTTCTTTTTTCATAAAAATACGAAACCAGAATTTTCTTGCTTATATTATATGTTGCTTTCTGCTTTTCTATCCCTTTTTCACAACAAAGGCCGGAATGGGAGGATTATTTTCCCTGTTATAATAACTATTGACAATCACAACATACTTTCTGCTGTCCAATTTCTTTAGATACTCTAAAATTCGATTTTTTTCCTCGAACCCGGTATCTCCTCCACTGTAAATACAAAGCGCCATAACAGCGCCCTTTTTCAGAAGCTCAAGACCTTTTTCTATGGCTTTTACACTGGTATCTGCCTTCGTTGCCAGATTGTGATCACCTCCCGGCAAATATCCAAAATTAAAATAAATTCCATCTACTGTTCCTGCTTCTGCATAAGCATCCATGTTTTCATGGCTATCCAGATAAAGTTTTGCCCTGTTTTCCACATTATGCTCTTTTAAAAGCTTTGTTGTACACATAATTGCCTTTTCCTGCACATCAAATGCCAGAACTTTTCCACTTTTTCCTGCCAATTCACATAAAAATAATGTATCATGCCCATTTCCCATAGTTGCATCAATATACAACCCCTCGGGATTTACCTGAAGTTTAAACAGCTCATGACTCCACTCTGTAATCTGATAAGATTTCATATTTACAGTTCGCTAGCCTCCAATGCCTGTGAAAGGTCTGCTATAATATCATCAATATGCTCAATTCCTACTGAAAAGCGAATCATTCCCGGAGAAACCCCTGCTGCAACCAGTTGTTCATCATTTAACTGTCTGTGTGTATGACTTGCCGGATGCAGTACACTTGTCTTAGCATCTGCCACATGAGTAACAATAGAAGCCAGCTTCAAACTATCCATAAATTTCACAGCCGCTTCTCTTCCCTTCTTTAATTCAAAGGAAATAACTCCACAAGTTCCATTAGGCATATATTTTTGTGCCAAATCATGATATTTATCCTGTGGAAGTCCCGGATAATTTACTTTTCCTACCAATGGATGCGCATCTAAATACTCAGCCACTTTCTGCGCATTATAGCAATGTCTTTCCACTCTTAAAACTAATGATTCCAATCCTAAATTTAAAATAAAGGAGTTCATCGGAGAAGGTACGGAACCTAAGTCACGCATCAGCTGCGCATTAATTTTTGTAATATAGGCAGCTTTTCCAAACTGTTTTGTATAAACCACTCCATGATAAGATTCGTCAGGAGTTGTCAGTCCCGGAAATTTCTCAGCATGAGCTTCCCAATCAAAATTTCCGCTGTCTACAATGGCACCGCCTACCTGTGCTGCATGTCCGTCCATGTACTTGGTTGTAGAATGTACCACAATATCAGCGCCCCATTTAAACGGCTGGCAGTTTACCGGTGTAGCAAAAGTATTATCCACTACAAGAGGCACACCATGACTATGTGCAAGTTTCGCCATTTTTTCAATATCCAATACAACTAAAGAAGGATTTGCAATAGTTTCTGCAATTACAGCTTTTGTATTTGGCTGAAATGCTTTATCTAATTCCTCTGCCGTTGCATCTACATCTATAAAGGTACATTCAATTCCCATCTTTTTTGCTGTTACACCTAATACATTTAAAGTGCCTCCATAAATTGCAGAAGCACAAATTACATGATCTCCTGCTTCACAGATATTAAAAATGGAATAAAAAACTGCTGATTGCCCTGAGGAAGTGAGCACTGCAGCAACTCCACCTTCTAAATCTGCAATTTTAGCTGCAACCAAATCATTCGTAGGATTTTGACATCTTGTATAAAAGTATCCATTATCCTTTAAATCAAATAATCTACCCATTTCTTCAGTTGTATCATATTTAAAAGTTGTACTCTGATAAATAGGCATCATCCTTGGCTCACCTTTTTTCGGTTTCCAACCGGACTGGATACATTTTGTCTCAATATGATATTCTCTGCTCATCTTTATCCTCTCCTTTTATAAAAATTAAAAATTACTTTATTGCCCTATCTTCTATAATATTTCTGTCCAATAAGAATAATTGCCACAAATACCACAATCCCTGCTCCAAGCACTAAAAGTGTCTGCTCAGAATTCAGTGTTACACGCAAAGATAAAAGCTGCAAAACCAGTAAGTCCAGTCCAATAGCACAAACTGCCCCACCGATTGTCATCATAAACTTTCTTTCGTTTTCAGGTGAAACCCCGCTGGAAAAGCGTTCTCTTATCATAGATGGTTTCCCTTTCACAGCAAGAAAAATCCCTGCTAACATAATGATTGCTGACAAAACGATTAATACAATGTGTTGCTGCATCATCTTAATTCCTCCTTCATTCCCTGTTTTTCATATTTTTTTAATACAAATTTAAACCATAACGGCAATATGGTTCCTTTAAATACACAGGATAAGCTCAATGCCCACCAGACTCCGTTTAATCCTAATCCGGTAGCAGATAAAATCATAGCTGCCGGAATTCTAAGTGCATTGAACAAAATTCCTGTAACTGACGGCGGTACAGTCTTTCCTATTCCCTGAAAAGCTCCTGTAGCCGCACCTTCCAGACACATAAAAATCTCTGAAATTCCTATAATTCTCAAATAGTCTACTCCCATAGGAATAACATCCGGTTCTTTAATAAATATTTTGAAGAAGAACTCCGGAAATACCCACAGAAGCAATGTAGTAATTATACCCCATACTGCCATGATTTCAATGGCTTTATGATAGCCTTTTTTTATACGTTTCTTTTTACCTGCTCCATAGTTCTGCGCAATAAAAGCATTCACTGCTGTGGAAAATCCACCTGCCGTCATCCATGAAATAGATTCTATCTGACTTCCTACCTTTTGAACTGCTACTGCCGCATCTCCCCAGCCTGCAATAAAACGTGCAATCACCATAGAAATCATGGACATCAATGCATCCTGCATAGCAGACGGAAAACCTATTTTTACAATTTCTCTTATATGTTCTCTGGGTGTTTTTAAAAACAGATGAATTCTCCCAAAAATCACCGGCTCTTTCCACACTGCTTTTAAATACAGAACAAATACAATAATCTGAGCAAATACTGTTGCAAAGGCTGCCCCTGCAACACCCATTCCTTTTAACGGTTCAATACCAAAAATTAAAATAGGGTCTAAAATCAAGTTAATAACCAATCCCACCGTAGTAACTCGAAAGGTGGTCACGGTATTTCCCATTGCTGCCAAAATTCCTCCGATTACTTGATCTAAAAATGAAAATACTATGACTCCACAGGTAATCATCAAATAAACCCTGGCATCCCATATAACATCAGGACTATTTAAATGAAAAAATCCAATTAACTGCTTATTCAGCAACAAACTCATCATTCCGTATAAGATGCCTAAAAATGCCCCCATACGCAGAGCTCCTCTTGCAAATTCTGCGCCTTCTTCCGGATTTCCTGCGCCAAGCCGCTGTCCTACACTTACCTGTCCACCTATTCTGGGAATCATGGTTAGTCCATTTGCCAACCACATAAACATACCGGCTGCTCCCACTGCCGCTACTGCATTACTTCCCAATCTTCCAATCCATATCATATCTACCAGATTATATCCCATCTGAATAAAGGAAGTTCCCATAATGGGAAAAGCCAGACGAGCAAGAGTCTCCGCAATTGGTCCTTCTAATAAATCAATCTTTTTTCTCATGTCTTTTTTCCTCAAATTCTGTCATTACTTTACTATCTTACCAAACTATGAAAGAACCTGCAAATACTAATTTTCACCTAAAAATTTCCTTTTCAATTTATTCTGTCTATGATACGCTTAATAAAAAAAGTAGAGGAAATGTTTATGAAAGAAAAAATATATACCATTCCATTAATGGATGCATTTCATGCAAATGATGAATGCCCATTCTGTTTTATCGAAAGAACTTTAGAACAGCATGCTCTTGACTTTGTTTTAGGACAAGGTGCTTCCTACATGGAAGACGATATACGAGCAGAAACAGATAAATTAGGATTTTGCCGGGATCATTACAAAAAAATGTTCAACTACGGAAACCGACTTGGAACCGGACTTATCCTTTCTACACACTTTAAAAAGAAAAACGAAGAATTACAACAACAAATAAAAATGTTTTCTCCTAAAAAAGCATCTATGTTGGGACGTTTTAAAAAAGCCAACCTAAATCCTGATAATCCACAAACCTCTTTAGGCGCATGGATAAAAGTACAGAATAACTCCTGTTATATCTGCGACTATTCCCAAAACACTTATACCAGATATTTAGACACCTTCTTTGAACTTTATCGAAAAAATAAAGAGTTTCAGGAACTTTTTAAAAACAGCAAAGGCTTCTGTCTTCCTCATTTTGGTGATTTAGTAGAAACAGCAGAAGAATTACTGTCTGACAAAGAAAAAACAGAATTTTATCAACAATTATTCTCTTTAATGACAGAAAATCTACAAAGAGTTACTGATGATTTAGAATGGTTCTGTGACAAATTTGATTATAAAAACAAAGATGCTGACTGGAAGAACTCCAAAGATGCGATACAAAGAGGAATGCAGAAATCTGCCGGTGGCTATCCTGCAGATCCATTTTATAAATCAGAAAGATAAGAAATTCAAAAGTATTTATAAAAAAAGAATAAATGAAAATCTTTCTTTTTCATTTTTCTTTTAGTATTTCGTCATAAATTATCCTTATTTACATAGTATAGTATATCTTGTAAAAGCCAATAAGACTTTTTTCAAAATCTTTTTCTTTTCATATTACTGGCAAGCCTATTGCCAGTAACTCCTTCTTTTTTATGAAATGAACAAGAGCAGAAATCTATCCCCCCTCAGATTTCTGCTCTTGCTTTTTGCTGTTTAAAAATATAACTATCCTTTTTTTCTTTTCTTCACATTTCTTTTATCATTTCATCACAAATTCATCACATTTACCCTTTATAGTATAACTTGTAAAAGCCGATAAGACTTTTTCAAAAATCTTTTTCTTTTTCATATTGCCGGAATAGAAAACCGGCTCTCCTTCTTTTTAATATTTTAAATATTAAAAAAGAAACCAGAATCAACCTTCCCCCCTCATTGATTCTGGTTCTTTTTTATTTTACAAAAAATTATTTCATAAGGAATAACTGTACCCAATGTTTAATGCCATAGCTATCTATATAACAACCTACACCAATATGTGTATACGGTCCCATAATATTCTCATAGTGGCCTTGGCTGCCCATCCATGCATTCATAACCATTTCAGGTGTCGTATATCCTACAGCAATATTTTCCCCTGCATACACTCCCTGAATTCCTAAATCTTCAAAAATACTGGTCCAATCCTTTCCATTAGGTCTTACATGATCAAAATTCTGCTCTAATTCCTTTGCACGAACATCTGCTGCTAAAGATAACTGATAATCATATTCCAAAGGCTCTAACCCGGCAGCAACACGTTCTTTATTTACAATATTAATAACTTCAAATTCATAAATTGCTGCAGTTTCCCGAACCCATTTTCCATCAGGTCCCACATAATAATTTCCAATCCATGTATTTTTTGCCATAATACCGCTTCCGGTTAAATAATAATCATCTACCCATGTATTAGATGCCATGGCTCCATCTGAATTAAGATAATACCACTCCCCGTCAATCTCCTGCCAGCCTGTCATCATATAACCATTTCCGTTGAAATAATACCATTTTCCATTTATGGACTCCCAGTTATTTGTCGTATAGCTGCCATCCGGATGACAATACCACCAACCATAATCATTCACGTTCCACTGAGCTGTTCTCCACCGACCATCTGCTCCTACATAGTAATTGCCAATCCATGTATTTTTCGCCATAGTTCCATTTCCAGTCAAATAATAATCACCTATCCATGTATTAGATGCCATGGCTCCATCTGAATTAAGATAATACCACTCCCCGTCA
>URHS01000059.1 GCA_900547685.1 uncultured Blautia sp.
TACCACCTGCAAAAGCTGTTTTTCATGGACGTCCATAGGATTAATTTTATCATTGTTAATAATAGGGCGCAGTCTTGGGCAAGAAAAGGCAATTTCTCCATGAGGATATTTTTTCTGTAAAAGCCATCCATGTATACCTGTGGCAAAAGCATCTTTTCGGAAATCATCCAGACCTAAAAGTGCACCGAATCCCACACCTCTCATGCCGCCTTTTAAAGCTCTTTCCTGTGCATAAAAGCGATAAGGGAAAATCCTTTTATGCCCTGCAAGATGAAGTGTTTCATATTTATCAGAATTATATGTTTCCTGAAAAACTGTCACATAATCAGCTCCGCATTTATGCAGATAAGCATATTCCTCTGAATTTACAGGGTAGATTTCAAGACCGATAACACGGAAATACTTTCTGGCAATTTTACATGCTTCTCCTATATATTCTACTGTAGATTTGCTTCTGCTTTCACCAGTCAGAATTAAAATTTCCTGCAATCCGCTTTTGGCAATTGCAGCCATTTCCTGTTCGATTTCATCTGCATTTAACTGCGCTCTTTTTATCTTATTATGGCAGTTAAATCCGCAGTATATACAATAATTTTCACAGTAATTTGCTATATAAAGAGGCGTAAACATAGCAACAGAATTGCCAAAGTATCTTTCTTTTTCTACCTTTGCACACTGGGCAATTTCTTCCAGCAAAGGCAGTGCCGCAGGTGACAACAATGCCGCAAAATCCTCCGGTGTTTTCCTTTCGTGAGACAGCGCTCTCTTTACATCTGCCTCTGTATAAACGTCATAATTATAATTTTCTACATAATTTAAAACTTTATCTAAAATATCAGACTCCAACACTTCCATATCCGGCATATATTTTAGATGATCAACTCTGTTTTTCTTCTGATGTTCCTTTATTTCGTCACTTAAAATACTCTCATTTATGTGGTTTTCTGCACTCATTTTTTTCTTTCTCCTAATCTTCTAAATATCCTGTAAGAGGTGAAGATGCACTGCCTCCCTTTTCTTTTACTCTGCCAAGTCCTGACAAATATGCACTTCTTCCCGCTTCCACTGCATTTTTAAATGCAGCTGCCATAAGAGGAATATTTCCTGCAGTGGCAATAGCTGTATTTGCCATAATAGCCGCAGCTCCCATTTCCATTGCTTCGCATGCCTGAGACGGTCTTCCAATACCTGCATCTACAATAATCGGAAGTTCAATTTCATCAATTAAAATTTGAATAAATTCTTTCGTGCACAGCCCTTTATTTGAACCAATAGGAGCTCCAAGAGGCATAATACAGGCAGCACCTGCATTTACCATATCTCTGGCTGCATTTAAATCAGGATACATGTAAGGCATTACAATAAATCCTTCCTTAGCCAGAATTTCTGTAGCTTTAGCTGTTTCATAATTGTCCGGAAGAAGATATTTACTGTCCCTCATAATTTCAATTTTAACAAATTCACTTTGACAAATTTCCCTGGAAAGACGTGCTATACGAACAGCCTCTTCTGCATTTCTTGCTCCTGATGTATTTGGTAAAATAGTTACATTCTTCGGAATATAATCTAAAATATTCGCAAGTCCTCCTTCATTTGCACGGCGAAGTGCCATGGTAACAATTTCCGCTTTTGCCTGCTCTACCGCAGCCTGAATCAGCTCCAAAGAATACTTCCCTGAACCTAAAATAAATCGAGATTGAAATTCATGATTTCCTAATTTCCATGTATCTTTTCTTGTTTCCATTTTATATATCCTCACTTTCAATAATTAACTTTGTAATCAAATTTGCCTGATGAGCCGCACAAAGAGCCACTCTAGGTGCCATAAGTCCCCTGCCCGGTACAGACTCTGAAATCCCATCTCCACAAATATAAAAATTTTTTCCTACTTTGCGAGTCTGTATCTCATTACTCTTGCCATATCCTGCCATGCCATTTCCTGCCACCAGTACTTTATCGGGAAAATATTCTCTAATCCCGTTTACCAGCATTGCTTTTTCTTCTGCACGATCAAAAGCTTCGCAAATATATTCATCCTGTTCAAACAGCTGGGAAATATCCTCCCCCTTCACTTTTCTGCAATCTGTTTGAATATCCAAATATGGATTAATCTCCAACAAAATTTCCTTTAAAGCCTCTGTCTTTTTCATACCAATATGTCTGATAAAGTAATACTGTCTGTTTAAATTTGTCAAATCAACTTCATCAAAATCCAGCAGATGCAAATGTCCGACACCAATTCGTGCAAGGGATACCGCTATGCTAGAACCCAGTCCTCCAAGTCCTGCTATCGCTACCTTTGCTTTCTCTAATTTTTCCTGCACAGCAGTTGAATGGCGACCGCAAAGAGCTTCCCATATCTCCCTTTTCTCCACTTTATCAACCCCCTCCCACAAAACTCACAACCTCAAGCTTATCTCCATCATGAAGAATAGTATCCTCATATTGTTGCTTGGGCACAATTTCTCCATTTAATTCTGCTGCAATATAATCCAGACAGTATTGGCGTTCTCTTACAAGTTCGGCAAGAGAAATTCCATCCATAATATCCTCCGGTTTTCCATTCAAATAAATCATTTTTTCCTCCTTTTCCATAAAAAAGAGTTCACGAAAAAATACACCCGCGGTGGTGCACCCCTTCATGAACTCTCATTCACTCTCAACTTCTTCGGTAAACAAAATTTTCCTATAAAATAGAAAAGGAAATCGAAGAACCCGATTTCCTAAATTTACCACTTCTGTATCCCTACGTTGGCATTATCCACATCAGGTTTATGGGTCGAAGTTCACAACTTCCTCTCAGCCTGTATACAAGCTCCCCTGTTTTCTTATTGATGTAACTATAAAACTTTTCCAGAAAGTTGTCAACTAATTTTTCTGTATTGCAAAAATTAAAAATAGAATTCCTCTGCTTTTTTGAAATTTTGCCGAAATGGCATTGAAATGTTTTTTATTTGCCCGCAAATCTTAGTTTATAAGATTTGCGGGTATATTTGACTTGATTTTTGAATTGGTATTTTTAGATATTACATTTTAGATATTACATTTTAGAAATAAACTCATCCAACGACTGTACTTTTAATGCCATATCCATCCATTTTTTAATCACTTCTATATCCTCTTGCTCCTGTAAAGCTTCCAGAAGGCTGTCTGGCAATTCTCCGAATTTAGATAAAACCATCTGCATCGCCGTCTTTAATCCCTCTTTTAAGCCTTCCCTACGTTCATCTTTTAACAACTCTTCTAAAACCATAAACCTCTCCTCCATTTCCCTACTTCCCTTGATATGAATGACAGATTTCTGCACTTGTCTTACATAATCATCCTGAAAGTCTTTCTGACTTTCTTTTAAGTCTGCATGCACGAATTCCAGAAAAGAAACCAATTCTTTCGGTACGTCTTCTGCATTTTTTCCACGGGTGTTTAAAAACATGATACACCGCCCATCTTTTAGAGAAACTTTTTCTGTTTCCTTACAGGCTATCCAAAAAGTATAGCGATATTTCCCTTCCCCAAAGGGATCAAAGTCGCATAAGAAAATCACATAACTGTCAGGTAATTCTGCATATTCACACCCCTTCAACAAAAGCTCCATATCCATTTGACTTTGATAATAGCGACTTCTCCGTCCCAAAGCAGGTTGCTTTAATACCTGCATTTCTATATTATAGCGGGTATTATTTTCATCTTTCGCATAAACATCTAAGCGAACACCTTTGTACTCCGGATGATAGACAATATTTTTCTCTGTACTGATTTCTACATAGTCGATTTTCATGGAAAGAGCACGCTCTAAAAAGCCTTTGCAGTTTTCCTCATCTGACATCACTGCCACAAACATAAAGTTATTTTTGATTGTAAGATTTTTTAATAATGTATTCATATTTTTTCCTCCATTTTGCAGAGGAATTCTATGAAATATAGTATAGCAAATAAAAAATACCTTTGCCAGACTTCTTGAAAGTTTTCCTACATTATTTCTTCACCTGACAGCTTATCCTACACACATAATCTTTTTCTTCCTGAACGGTCAAACTGTCTAACACTCCGTCTTCATAAAAATACTCACTTAATACCAGTTTATGTTCCTTCGCATAATGCAACATTCGGAAATATGTTTTTCCAATACTTTTCCAGCTTCCTTTATGATAAGCACACAAATAATCCCCTGCTTCTCTGACGGTATATACTATCTTCTTCGGTCTTGTATCCAACATTTGATAAAAAACATGGTAATTATCAAAAACCCCCTGCTCTATATCTTCTTTTTCCTGACGATAACCTATGGGATATGCACTTTTTATCCCATGTTCCATGCAATCATCCCATAACTTACCAATGGCTTTTGCCCACGCTCTGTCATCATTTTCCTCGACACTTCTCTCTATTAAATAACGCCGGGGTTCTTGACGGATGGTAATTTCTTCTAAATCTTCCTGTAAATTCTGCTGGATTAGCTTGCTCTTTTCTGTAATCCAGTTTTTAACTGCTTTTAAATGTCTGATTTTTTCACTGATTATCTGTTCTTCATACCGAAAAAGTTCTAAAAATTGTTCCGGTGTGCGGTTCCGCATATAATCCTGAATTTCTTCCAATGTCATATCCAGCTCACGCAATACATAAATCACATCCAAAACATCTAACTGCGCTGCTGAATAATAACGATAACCATTTTCTTTATTTTTAATTTCAGGAGAAAACAATCCAATTTCATCATAATAAAATAGTGTATGCTTGGACACTCCTGCCAGTTTGGCAAATTCTCCTGTACTGAAATACATTTTTTTATTCATAACAAAACACCTCTTGACTATCGGGTTACTCTATACTTTATTATATCTTTTGGATAAACTTATACAAGGAGTTATTTGTATGTCAAATTCAATTGCAAAAGAATTTAAATTTCTTTCCCTTCTTCGTTTTGCCTTGCCTACTATGGTTATGATGATTTTTATGTCTTTATATTCCATTGTAGACGGTATTTTTATTTCAAGATTATTAGGAACGAAGGCTCTATCTGCCTCTAATATTGTATATCCTGTTATCAGTATTGTTTTTGCAGTAGGTATTATGCTTTCTACGGGAGGCAGCGCCTTAATTGCAAAAAAACTGGGAGAAGGAAAAGAGCAGGAAGCAAGAGAAAACTTTTCTTTCTTAGTTCTTATCAGTTTCCTTTTTGGTGTTGTTATTCTGTGTCTGGGAAATATTTTTATTGAACCTATTGTGCGTGCTTTAGGTGCAACAGATGTTTTACTTCCTTATTGTGTGGATTATTTAAGCGTTTCCTTACTTCTTGCACCCGCTGCCATGCTCCAGATGATGTTCCAGACATTTTTTGTTACTGCCGGAAAGCCTCTTATCGGACTTATACTTACCATAAGCGGTGGAATAGCAAATATGGTTTTGGATTATCTCTTTATGGGACCTTTCAATATGGGAATTTCCGGTGCCGCTCTTGCCACGGGAATCGGAGAACTGATACCTGCTGTTATTGGACTTTTTTATTTTCTCTTTACTCGTCACTCTCTGTATCTTACAAAACCGGTATTTCGTTTTCATGTATTAACAGAAAGCTGTTTTAATGGTTCTTCCGAGATGGTTACCAATTTGTCCACTGCTGTTGTCACCTACCTTTTTAACGTGACTATGCTGAAATTTCTGGGCGAACCCGGTGTTGCGGCAATTACCATTGTACTGTATGGACAATTTCTGTTTAATGCTCTCTATATGGGATTTTCCATGGGCGTTGCACCTGTTATCAGCTATAACCACGGAAGTCAGAACTTTTCTCTTTTAAAACGAATATTTAAAATCTGTATTGGTTTTATCAGCGTTTCTTCTATTCTTATTACCGGTATAGCACTTGTGTCCTCGCCTGTAATTGTAGAAATTTTCACCCCTGTTGGTACCGCTACTTACGATATTGCCAGAACAGGATTTTTCCTTTTTTCTATCAACTACATATTTGCAGGGATAAATATTTACTCCTCCTCTATGTTCACTGCATTTTCAGATGGAAAGGTATCTGCGTTAATTTCTTTTGTTCGAACCTTTGTTTTAATCGTTCTCAATATTCTGCTTCTCCCATATCTGATTGGGGTAAACGGAGTATGGCTTGCAGTACCTGCCGCAGAATTTATGACACTGTTTCTTTCTGTTTATTTCTTTAAAAAGAGAAAGATTTATCATTATATTTAAAAAACACCCGCAAGTTTCCTTAACTAAAACTTGCGGGTAATCCTTATCATATACCATTCACATATTGTTTGGCAGATACACGATATCTACTACATGAGTAGAAAATAAAATTGTGCGATTCTCTGAAAGTTCTTCTTTTCATTCCCCCAGATATTCCTGTACACTTAAATTCGGATACAAATCAATTTCCTGTGCAATAAGAAAGAGGAAGCTGCATAAAATAACAGCCTCCCATTTCCAAAATTCTTCTTTATTTTTCTAAACGATATCCCATACAATCTAAAAATAATTCTGCATACATTGCATTTGCCCATGAAAACCATTCTCTTGTAAAGCGAGTATCATCTTCGCAGCAAAATCCTTCGTGCATAACACCTTTGCCTCCGGTTGTTGCAGCCATTGTTTTTAAAATTTCCATCTTTTTCTCATGCTCAGACTCTGTAAGTCCCTGAATTGCCATAGCAATATGCCAGATGTAATTAGAAGGTGTATGAGGACTTCCAATTCCTGCTGCCTTTTCTCCTTTGAAATAGAATGGGTTAGCCTCACTTAGGAGCAATCTTCTTGTATTTCCTGCAATCTCCCTATCAGAAGGATATCCCAGATAATCCATAGAAAGAAGACTTGGTACATTGGCATCATCCATTAAATTATACATACCGAAACCATCTGTTTCGTAAGCATATACCATACCAAATTCTTCTGTGAAAGTCTTACCGATTGTTTCAATCGCCTGATAAACCTCATCTTTTAATTCTTTTGCTGCCTTTGCAAGCTCCTGATTATGATAAATCTCTGTTTCAATTTCTTCCAGATATCCTAAAACAACTACTGCAAACATATTCGAAGGAATTAAATATCCATAAGTACAAGCATCATCACTTGGACGGAAACCAGACCAGATTAAACCTGTTCCTGATTTTACCAATGCTCCTTTACCATCTCTGGAAAGTGTATCACGATAATACCCATTGTTTCTGTTAAAACGGTAAGAAGATTTTTCTTCATGATACTGTTCTGTGTGGAATACTTCCAGAATTTTTTCTACACCTTTCTGGAAATCTTCATTAAACTGTGTTACACAATCTGCATTTTTCCATAATAAATATGCCAACTGAATTGGATAGCATAAAGAGTCAATCTCAAACTTTCTTTCCCATACCCATGGGCTCTGATTTGGATCATCCTTTTCCCAGCAGTCACCACTTGCAGAATGGTTGAAAGCATTTGCATACTCATCAATATTAATATACATAAACTGTCTTCTAACAAGTCCTGCAATTAACTCACGAATTTCCTCATCTTCTTTTGCAAGAAAGATATATGGACGTAACTGTGCTGCAGAGTCTCTCAGCCACATAGCCGGAATATCACCTGTAATTACGTGTGTTGTATTGTTTTCCATTCTCTTTACTGTAGTATCCAATGTATTTGTATAGCAGGTTACAAATAAATCCATCAGTTCTGGATAGTCTTTTGCTTTTCCTCTTAATTCCTCTAAAAATTTGTCCATTGTTTTCTGCATTTGTTCACTCATTTCTCATAGTCCTTTCTTTTCTTATACAATTTCTGCTCCAAAGGGCATAAGCGCCAGCTTTGCAAGCTTAAACTGCTGCAAACCAAAAGGAATGCCTATCACAGTAATACATAAAGCCACCCCAAAAACCAAATGTTCCAGCGCAAGTGGCAGTCCTGATACCACCAGCCAGATAATATTTAAAATCAAAGAGCCTGCCCCTCCGCCATAAGAAACTTCTTTTCCAAAAGGAAAAAAGCTTAAAGATGCAAACTTAAAGCACTGCAGTCCCACAGGAATTCCGATAATAGTAATACACCACAGACATCCTGCCAGACACCAGCTAAGACCGGAAATGCAGCCTCCAAAAATAAACCATAACAAGTTCCCTAAACAGCCCATCTTCTACCTCCTGTTTATTTCTTCCTATCATACCATTCTCAAATATCCTGTGCAAGTATTTGTTTTTTCCTTTTGTGATTTTGTCACAGATAATTTTCATGTAGATGTATATACTAAATTTATCAAGTATAAGAGGTGAAGATTTATGAGATTAAAAGATAAAGTAGCAATTATAACAGGCGGAAGCAGAGGTATTGGATATGCCACCGCCGATGCGTTTTTAAGAGAGGGTGCAACTGTAATCTTGACTGCCAGTTCTATGGAATCTGCCCAAAAAGCAGTTGCACAATTAAAGGAAAAATATCCTGACTCCACAGTAGTAGGAATCAGCCCTGATTTAAGTGATTTAAAGGCTGTAAGAGCCGAATTTAAAAACGTCACTTCTCAATACGGATGTGTAGATATTCTTGTCAACAATGCCGGTGTTTCAGAAAGTACACTTTTTACCGATTATACAGAAGAAATGTTTGACAAAGTTATGGACTTAAATGTAAAAGGTGTATTCAATGCTACAAAAGCAGCATCCGAATGCATGGTAGCACGCAAGAAAGGCGTTATTTTAAGCACATCTTCTATGGTAAGTATTTATGGACAGCCAAGCGGTATTGCCTATCCTACTTCTAAATTTGCTGTAAATGGTCTTACTGTATCTCTTGCACGAGAACTGGGTCCAAAAGGCATTCGTGTAAATGCAGTAGCTCCCGGAATTACAGAAACAGATATGATGAAAGCAGTTCCGAAGGAAGTAATAGAGCCTATGATTGCTCAAATCCCTTTACGCCGTCTGGGACAACCGGAGGACATTGCTAATGCTTTTGTATTTCTGGCTTCTGACGAAGCTTCCTATATTACAGGCGTAGTGCTGAGTGTGGACGGACTTGCCCGCACATAAGCTCAAAAAGGAGAGCGCTCAATCGTTAATGAGTCTGCTCTCCTTTTACCATATCTATAAACATCTGCATCTGAGGCGTAACCCACTTATTTTTATAATACAATAATTGGCTGTACATTTTTACACCGGGTAAATCTGTATCAAGCTGCCTGAGTTTTCCTCTTTTTAATTCCTTTCTCACCGTAAATTCCGGTAAAAAGGAAACACCCATTCCCCTTTTCAATAAATTAATAATTGTCTCTGTATTCCCAATCTCCAACACAGGTAAAATTCTTAAATCACGTTCTGATAAAAGTCGCTCTAATTCATAATGATAGGCTGCTCCCCTCTCTGTAAGAAGAAAAGGTTCCTGTACCAATTCCTGTATCTGTATTTTTCTCTTTTCCTGTCTTTCTTTTCCCAATGTAACAAAAATAATTTCTTCTGTTCTTTGCATTGCACAAGGCCACTCCGGATTACAAATTTTCTGGTCCAAAGTAAAAATCAAATCCAAATCATTTCCCTTGGCCATATCAAGTAAATCTGCGGTTTTTCCGGATTTAATTACAATTTCAATCTCAGGACAAAGCTTATGAAGCTTTAATATTAAATCAGGCAGCAATGCCGTACAAATCGACTCTACACCCCCTATTCTCAACGTCCCCTTCGGTACACTGTTTTTCTTCGAAAAATCAAGGGCACGATTCGTCACCCTCATAATTTCGTTTGCATAAAAAACAAATTCCTGCCCTTTCTCTGTTAAATAAACTCTTTTCCCTATTCTTTCAAAAAGCTGTGTATCTAATTCTTTTTCTAACTGTTGTATCTGTACTGTGACTGCTGATTGTGAATATCCTAACTGCTGTGCTGCCTTTGAAAAATTCTGAGTCCCTGCTACTTTTAAAAAAGTAACGATATTTCTAATTTCCATATCTTCCTCTTATTATTTTTTTTCATATATATTATAAAATTTATCAATTTAACAAATAGATAATTTTAGTGTAAACTACTATATTAAAGGCGTCAAGATAACAATGAAATTTTAGGAGTTAATAATATTATGATAAACAGTGAAAATATTTTAAACAGTGCTCAGTTAGAAAAAGAAATCAAAAATTTTGTCCATGATTTTTGCCTGGAAAAGCATGACATCCATACACAGCAGGTCATCTGGAATGCACCAAATAAACAAGCTGAAAAAATAAAAGAGTTGGGAATTCCTAAAGATGGACGTCCTGCTAATGAGGTTGTTCAGGAAATGATGAGCGAAGTATATCAATACCGTGGAGATTCCAATCATCCTCGCTTCTTTGGATTTGTACCAGGTCCTGCTTCTTCTATTTCTTGGCTTGGTGATATTATGACATCTGCCTATAATATCCATGCAGGGGGAAGTAAACTGGCTCCTATGGTAAACTGTATTGAACAGGAAGTATTAAAATGGCTTTGCTCCCAAGCCGGATTTGGCGAAAAATCCGGAGGTGTCTTTGTAAGCGGAGGCTCTATGGCAAATATCACAGCCCTTACTGCTGCCAGAGATAATAAACTGACTGATGAAACCCTTCATCTGGGTGTGGCATATATTTCTGACCAGACACACAGCTCTGTTGCAAAAGGTCTTAGAATTATCGGAATTCCCAACAAAAGAATTCGTAAAATTCCTACTACACCTGATTTTAAAATCAATACAGAAATTCTGGAACAAACTATTTTGGCTGACAAAGAAGCCGGACTTATTCCTTTCGTGGTAGTCGGAACCGCAGGAACTACCAATACCGGAAGTATCGATCCCTTCAAAACCATCGCTGCTATCTGCCAGAAGTATAACCTTTGGTTTCATATTGATGGAGCTTATGGCGCTTCTGTACTTTTAAGTCCAAAGTACCGTCATCTTTTAGACGGCACAGAATTGGCTGACAGTCTAAGCTGGGATGCCCATAAATGGCTGTTTCAAACTTATGGCTGTGCTATGGTTCTGGTAAAAGATATTCAACATTTGTTCCACAGTTTCCACGTGAATCCAGAATATTTAAAAGATGTACAGGGAGACAGAGAACACATTAATACATGGGATATCGGTATGGAACTCACCAGACCTGCCAGAGGATTAAAGCTTTGGCTCACCTTACAGATTTTAGGAACAGATTTAATCGGCAGTGCTATTGAACACGGTTTTCAGCTTGCATATTGGGCAGAAGATATTTTAAAAGAGCTTCCTGATTGGGAAATTATATCTCCAGCACAGCTTGCCATGATAAATTTCCGCTATGCCCCAAAAGGATTATCCAACGAGCAAACCGATCTTTTAAATGAACAAATTTCCGAAAAAATATTGGAAAGCGGATATGCTGCTGTGTTTACTACTGTCCTTCATGGAAAAACAGTCCTTCGCATCTGCGCCCTTCATCCTGAAACAGAAAAAGAAGACATGGAAAAAACAATCCATTTATTAGATACTTATGGGAAGGAACTTTATAAAGATATGAAATAAATTTTAAGCCCGCAAATCTCCATTTCTGAGACTTGCGGGCAGTTTTTCACTTATCCAACTTTCAAATAAAATTGCTATTCACCAAGCTTTAAATTATCCTTTCCAAAAAATTCAAGATATCCTTCTTCCAATCCTTCTTCCGCAACAATAAATGTAAAATACACTTCTTTTTCTGAATGTGGTTCTAATCTTACATAATACTTTCCATTATACTTGCTGTCAGAAACTCCTCCTTTAATGTCGTATGGCGGTTCATTTTCCATAAGTGGGCTGTAAAACACCGGATATACCGGAAGTTCTTCCCACAACTTATCTGTGATGTTTTGTAATTTCACTGTAACTTCTATCTTCTTTACCGGACCATCTATCTTATGTACCTCATCTTCCACCTCAGAAAATGTAATATCCGTCACCTGAAGGCTGCATCCTTTTGCATAATCCGGATACTCTATTTTTTCTCCCAAAGTAACTTTTTTATTTATAGATTTCTCTTTTTCTCTTTCAGAAAAATCATCTTTTTCATAAATTTTTATTTGCTTTCCTATTTCCAATACTTCTTCTTTGGGAATAAAGGAAGCTGCAAACATCTGCACTACATACCCTTCTTTTTCATAAAACTGAAGCAGACCCCATCGATATCCTGGTTCTTCTCCTCTATTAATCAGCAGGTTTTTTACATTTCCAGTCTGCCAGATTTCACAGGTTTTATATGGAAATTGCTCTTTTTCCATCCATTCATCTACCAAAATTGTAATACCATTTGCTCCCCAAACTCCTCCAAAAGAATATTTTCCAAGAGAATATTTTTCTTTTTCCTCATCCCAGACTTCATAACCTTCCGGTAAATACTCAGGAACAGCAATTACATCAGCACATTCCTTCTTTCTCTCTACTTCCACAAAAATTGTTTGTGCTCCCTCTTCGATTTCTACCTGAATTGCCTCTCCATTTTTCGTCATTGCATAAACGGTAAAAGAAATTCCTACTACAATTATTACTGCCGCTGCTGCTTGAAGAATTCTTCTAATCACACAGTTATGAAACATTGTTTTTTTCTCTCTATTTGTTTCTGCCAAGGACAATAATCTTTGTTTTTTATTTTGATAATCTTTTGAAAAATCATGTATTTGTTCTTCTTTCCAAAACTGCTCTTCTTCTATTTCTTGTCCCAGTTTTTCCATTATCTGATCTAACTTTTTTTCCTGTTTCATTGTCAAATTCCTCCTCCCATTCTAATCGGTCAGCAATCAGTTTTCGTGCCCTCTCCAATCTTTTGTTTACATTTCCTTCACTAATTCCTAAAATATTACCTGTCTCTTTTGCTGAAAATCCATAATAGCATCGCAATTTAATGATTTCCCTATACTCAGTTGGAACCGCTTGCAATAATCGCTGAAGGAACTCTCTGTCCTCTACGGATTTTATAAATGTACTTGTCTCTTCTCCACATTTCCCCTGTTCAGACAGCCATTCATTCTGTTTATTGTTCCTGCGCTACTGATCAATTGCTGTGTTTCGAACTATTTTCAAAACAAGTTTTTGTGTTTTTGGACTATCGGGAGCATCAATCTCCGGTAAATATTTCAAAAGTTTCTCAAAACTATCCTGCACCGCATCCTCTGCCTGTTCCTTGTTATGAAGAACCCCATAGGCAACCCTATACATTCCCTGCTCATACAATTCATACATGGTTTCCAGCAGGATTTTAAATCCATTCTTTTCCAAGGTTTCTCACCTCCCTGTTTTTGTCTTTCATTAGGCGTTTGCGAAACGCCTAATGCCGCATAAATACAGCATTTTTTAACTACA
>URHS01000060.1 GCA_900547685.1 uncultured Blautia sp.
AATTGCCGATAACGAATGCATCAACGGTACCCTGCGTTTCCCAAACGGTTGTTTCAGGGAAACCTTCCGTCGGTTCAGTATCCAGAAAATCACTGCAACCTTGTAACCCGACAGTTCCTATCAGTAAGATAGGCAATACATATTTATTTTTCATTTTAGTTTTCATTTGAATACAAATTAAGATTAGAAACCAATGTTTAGACTAACGGTATAGACCCGTGAGATGGGATAGGTGTATCCACTTCCACTGGAACCTGAATGTCAACAGGTTATATCCGGCTAAAGATAGGTTGCATTTGGTCATCCAAGTAACTTTTTTCAGCAGTTTGTGCTTAAAATCATACCCGATAGACATATTCTTTAATCTGATGTAGCGCGCATCTACCAGCCAAAAGTCTGTGCCGACAAAATTGTTGTTTCCGTTGAAACCCGCTGACGCATGCTGACGCGGATAAAGTGCATTGCGATTGTCGGGAGACCATATATCCGTTTGGAAATCGTAGATGACAGGCAGGTAATTGCTGTTACCTCCCATTAGGATAGCATCCACATAAATGTTATAATTTGTGGCACCCTGCCACAACATATTGAATGACCATCCTTTATAGCTCATGTCCACATTGATACCAAAATTGGCCCTTGGACTTGTTCCATTACCCATGCGGTATTGGTCGTCTCCATCAATTTTTCCGTCACCGTTGAAGTCATAATATTTCAGGTCTCCTGCCATCAAATTGGTGGAACCATTGCGCTTTGGGTTGTTCAAGATATCCAAGTAATCTGTATAATATCCCAAATTTTTATAATAAATGCCCGTGTATGCACCAACTTGTGTGCCACGCTTATATGGAAACAGCTTTTGCAGGTGGTATGTGCATACCGTTTATTTATGCCTTTTGCAAGTATTACAGTGTCTACAAGAGAATGTGCACGTGTAAGAGATAATCTGATGAAGATTGCTGCTAATAAAATTTCTGCCGGTGTAAGTACAGGTATTGGGGAACATGTAGAAGAAATGGAGGATAAGGGGGATGAGCAGTTTGAAATTTCTGATACTCGTTCTGTGAAACAGGTATATGAGGATTTGGAAAAATTAAATCTGCAGCCGGTTATGGCGGATTATGTATATGTATAGAGAAAAACTATTTCAAAATGTAATTGCAGTGTCAAACAGAAAGCTGTGTACCCGTCCTTTTCTGGAGCAGATAGAAATTGTATGCCGCCATAGCCCTCAGGCATTGATTTTACGAGAAAAGGATTTAAGTGAAAGAGAATATGGAGAACTTGGGAAATCAGTAAAGGAAATCTGTGAAAAATATCGGGTATCTTGTATTTATCATACCTTTTATGAGGAAGCAGAAAAGGCAGGTGTCAGAAATATTCATTTACCTTTGCGGCAATTAGAAAAATTAGATGAGAGTTATAAACGAAGAAAATTTGATTTTATTGGAGCGTCGATACATTCTGTTGAAGAAGCAAAAGAAGCAGAGAAGTTGGGTGCATCCTATCTTACAGCCGGACATATTTATAAGACAGGATGCAAACCGGATTTAGCCCCCAGAGGATTAGTATTTTTAAAAGAAGTGTGTCAATCTGTAGATATTCCTGTTTATGCCATAGGAGGAATACGCTTAGAAAACCAGCAGCTTGCTGAAATTTATGAAGCCGGAGCAAGAGGCGCCTGCATTATGTCGGCATTTATGGAGATTTCTTAAATTCTCCTTTACATACAAGACTATTTTAGTATACAATGAGAAAAAATAAAATAAAGGAGTAGAAAATATGGGATTTTCATTGGACGTAAGTGTTCCGGTGTTGACTGTGTTTTTACAAGGGCTATTGAGTTTTTTCTCACCTTGTGTGTTGCCGCTGATACCTTTGTATATCAGCTATTTGTCGGGAGGGACACAGACAGTAGGAGAAGATGGAAGAATTTATTTTAAGCGACGCAAAGTATTGCTGAATACTCTGTTTTTTGTGATAGGAATTAGTTTTGCCTTTTTCCTGTTAGGACTTGGTGTATCGGCATTGGGTACTTTCTTTAAAAGCAATCAGCTTTTATTTGCCAGAATTGGTGGAATGTTGGTAGTGCTTTTTGGCTTGTATCAGTTGGGAATTTTAGGGACTAGTCGTATTTTGGAACAGGAAAGGCGTCTTCCTTTCAAACTGAATGTTCTTGCAATGTCACCGGTTACAGCATTAATTATGGGATTTACGTTTAGTTTTGCATGGACACCTTGTGTGGGACCTGCTCTTACCAGTGTATTGATTATGGCGGCATCTGCAAGTACAAAATTGTGGGGATTTTTGCTTATCGGTGTTTATACTATTGGATTTGTATTGCCCTTTTTAGCAGTAGGACTCTTTACTACAAAATTGCTTGAATTTTTTAAAGCTCATGTAAAGGTTGTAAAGTATACAGCGAAAATTGGCGGGATCTTAATGATTTTCATAGGGATTCTTATGTTTACAGGAAAGATGAATTCAGTGACAGGATATTTATCCAGTGGGGCTTTGACAACAGCAGAAGAACAAAAACAGGAAGAGCAAAAGACCGAAGAAGCAAAAGAAAAGCAAGAAGAAAATACGGAGACAGATAGAACAGAAGAGGAGCAGAAGACAGAAAGTGGATTAACACCGGCGATTGACTTTACTTTGACAGACCAATATGGAAATACACATAAGCTGTCTGATTACAAAGGAAAAACAGTGTTTTTAAATTTTTGGGCTACTTGGTGTTCGCCTTGTAGAGCAGAGATGCCGGATATTCAAGAATTGCATGAGTCTGCGGAAACAGAAGGCGAAAATGCTCTGGTTGTTTTAGGAGTAGCAGCGCCTAATATGGGGAATGAGAAATCAGAAGAAGAAATTAAAGCATTTCTTGAAGAAAATGGATATACATATCCTGTGCTTATGGATACTACCGGTGAAATATTTATGTCTTATGGTGTGAATGCATTTCCGACAACTTTTATGATTACGAGAGAGGGAGAAGTGTTTGGGTATGCCAGTGGGCAGCTAAATAAAGAAACAATAAAAAGTATTGTAGAGCAGACCATGTCCGGAAAGAGAAAATAGATAAAACAGTATACGAAGAATATTTATATATTTTTATGTGCTCGAAGAGGAGGCTGAAAATGTATAAATATTCTTTTTGTTTTAGAAAAGAAGAACTTTTTGAAATAAAAAAAGAAGCTTGATTTTACAAGCTTCTAAAAAATAAAAAGCGCGAGACGGGACTCGAACCCGCGGCCTCGACCTTGGCAAGGTCGCGCTCCACCAACTGAGCCACTCGCGCATAAGCGGGTGATGGGAATCGAACCCACATATCCAGCTTGGAAGGCTGGTGTTCTACCACTGAACTACACCCGCAAGTGTTATTTATCTGTGTCCCTCAAGGACAATACCTATAATACAATAGATAAATCGATATGTCAACACTTTTTTGAAAAAAATTAAAAAAATAAATTTTTGATACAATAAAGACAGTTTGTATTGAAAAATCAATCACGATTTAGACTGCGCCACAAAGTAGTTCTGCTGATTCCTAACTTGCGGGCTGCAACAGATTGATTACCGTTACAGTTCTTTAATACTTGCTGAATAATATTGCGGTTCATCTCGTCTAAAGATTGA
The DNA here is from genome assembly GCA_900547685.1 of uncultured Blautia sp. Taxonomy (GTDB): domain Bacteria; phylum Bacillota; class Clostridia; order Lachnospirales; family Lachnospiraceae; genus Blautia. Next base: position 3,637 of record URHS01000060.1, read on the forward strand.
TTGAAGTCCAGATTAAAACAAGATGGAGAATCTGAATTAGAATAAACGGGAAAAAGCTGCTTTTCCTGTATCAATATGTCTCGAATAACAGATCCCGATAAATAAAGAGAATTTGTCTTTATAACTGCCTGTTTTAAAATGCGTTTAAGCTGGGTGTGATTTCCGGGATAATCGTATTCAGACAAAGCGTATGCGGCATCATCATCCAAAGCAATAATCTGTTTTCCCAGAGTTTCATTCAGTGTGTTTATATATAGTGCGCACATAGAAGAAAGTTCTGATTTTTGTTCTCGTAATGGTGTTACAGGAATGACAATACTGTCTAGGGAATTGGCATATTCCATTGCAACGGTTGGAGAAGGCTTTTTATATTCTGTGCAACAGGAAAAAATAAAGCGGTTTCGAATATGTGCATTTGTATCTAAAATAACAGACAGCAATAATTTTTGCTTATCAATGGGCAGCTTTTGTAAATTAGAAATATAAATCGTATTGTCATTGTCAGTAAAAGGTGAATGAAAGCTGTTTGTGAGAAAATTCCAATTTTTTTCATTGAGCAAATCGCAGCTGATTTTGTAAAGAGGATGATGGTGGAGATTGCTTTCTATATAGTAAAGATAAGCAAGACAATCTTCCTCGGAACCATATTCTCCTGCCAGCATAAGACTGGAGGGCACTTTTCCCATAGACTTTGCATCTTTTTGCAGCTTTTTTATATGGATACCGGTATTGTATAAACTTTTTGTAAGAATATTTTGAGCGTTTTCTTTATTTAAAATAGTGATGCCGTATTTAGAATGGTTGACAGGGAGTTTAGAAGGCATAATACAAAAAATCAGGTAAGGTTCAGGTGAATTTTCAACAAAACGAGTAGATACGGCATACAGTTTGTTTGTTACAGTAATGAAAAAAGAACGTCTTTCTTTTGTGAGACAGGAAGAAAACTCCTTTTTTAGCTGCAGTTGTATACTCTGAAGAAAGTTTCCCTGTAAAGTAGAATATAAAAGAGTACCATTTTCATTTAAAATGAGATAGTCGCCGGGACTGCTTTTCAGAGTTTCCTTTAACATGGATAAAGTAAACATAGTTTGTTTGTTCGTTTCCCAAAGATAGAATGCACGATTGACAGCAGTTTCCAGACTTTCCATACTGGAAGTTAGTAGGATAGGTGTTAATCCGGATTTTTGTGCTGCTTCATAAGCAACCGTATCACAAATAACAGTTTGATAGTTTTCAGCAGCGAGTGTATGTAGGGTATGGAGAGCCTCGGTGGTGTTAGCAATAGAAAAAACAGGGATTTCTATTTTTAAAAGAGAACACAGAGTTTTGGCAGCCTTCGTAAGGGAGAGATGACCTAGCAAAGCGAATCTTGTGTGAGTCGCTTCTGCTGCTTTCAGACAGCGCAAAATATCGTAATATCCAATTCCCACATCAATTACTGTAATAGGAACATTCTTTTTTATTAAATCGGCAGTATTTGCTCTGGAAATAATAAAATCAAAATCTTGATAATATTCTTTTGCAAGAGAAGCACCTTCTTCCATACTTCCGAGCAGAGAAACAAAATCGAAATCATTTCGTTGATAAGCATATTCTTCCATTAGTTTTTTTAATCCTTCATAAGGTGCAATGCCTAAAATTCTAATTTTTTTGCCCATTTTTATCCTCCTACTGTTTCAAATATAAACATATTATAGAAGATAATAGTTGAAAATAAAATAGAAAGTCCGATAAAATAAGGGGAAAGATGTTTCAAAAAGAAACAAGAAGTGAAATTGGAGGAGGAAAAGCCATGAAGTTTGTACTAATCCCAGATTCTTTTAAAGGGACTTTAAGTTCTGTTCAGATTTGTAAAATTATTGCAGAAAAAATTAAAGAGCATTTTCCTGACAGTAAAATATCGGAAATTCCAGTAGCGGATGGTGGAGAAGGTTCTGTAGATGCATTTCTTTTAGCTGTGGGAGGAGAAAAGATAAATGTAAAAGTAAAAAACCCATACTTCGAAGATATGGAGAGCTATTTTGGATTAATTGATGATGGAAAAACAGCAGTAGTAGAAATGGCATCTTGTGCAGGGCTGCCATTAGTGGAAAATAGAAAAAATCCCAGACTTACTACTACCTACGGGGTGGGGCAGTTAATGCTGGCTGCTGCAAAAAAAGGGGTAAAGAAAATTATTGTAGGCTTGGGAGGTTCTGCTACCAATGATGGGGGATGCGGAGCTGCCGCAGCAGCAGGTGTGAAGTTTTATAATAAAGAGGGGCAGGAGTTTATTCCTGTCGGTGGAACGATTATTGATATTGACCATATAGATTTATCGGGAATGGATGAAGTTTTCAAAGATATTGAGATTATAACGATGTGTGATATTGATAATCCTATGTACGGACCTTCCGGTGCATCTTATATTTTTGCTCCACAGAAAGGTGCAGATGAAAAATGTGTGGAAGAATTGGATAAAGGAATTGAAAATTTAAGTCGGGTTATTGCAAAAACAACCGGAAACGATATTAGCGGAATGCCGGGAACAGGGGCGGCAGGAGCCATGGGCGCCGGTATGGTAGCATTTTTTAATTCAAAACTGCAGATGGGAATACAGACAGTGCTGGATACCGTTAAGTTTGATAAAAAAATTGCTGATGCAGATTATATTTTTACAGGAGAAGGAAAACTGGATTCACAGAGTCTGAGAGGAAAGGTTGTTATGGGAATTGCCAAAAGAGCACAACAACAGGGAAAAACAGTAATTGCCGTTGTAGGCGGAGCAGATGATAAGAATATAAAAGAGGCATATAAGATGGGGGTGACAGCGGTATTTCCTATTAACAGACTTCCTCAGGATTTTTCTGTAAGCAGGAAGCATAGTGCTGAAAATTTAGGATATACTGTAGATAATATTTTGCGGTTGTTGAAATAGGCAAGTGAGAAACGGTATAAAATTGGTTGCTGCATGAAAGACATTTTCGATATGTATTTCATGCAGCAGCCTTATTTCTTTTATACGATTAAGAAATATGGTTGTTTAAGATTGTTTCACAAAACGGTTATAGATATACTGATTTGCTTTGATTTCTAAATCATCATCTAATGGAGTTAAATCTCCTTTTCCATATTTTCGTTCTAAAGCATTGGAGAGAAGATAGTCACATACATGAGGATTTTTAGGAAGGAGAGGCCCGTGAAGATAAGTGCCTATTACATTTTTATATAGAACTCCTTCTGTATGGTCTTCTCCGTTATTGCCATGTCCGTATAATACTTTCCCGAAGGGTTTGTTGTCTCCGATATAGGTTCTGCCACCGTGGTTTTCAAAGCCTACAATAGGAAGGGAAAGGATTTCATTTTCCAGTACGATATTGTCAATGAGTCGGGGCTCACCTTGTTCTGTGTGTAAATCTACCAAAGAGAGTCCTTCCATAGTTCCCTCTGAAGTTTTATAATAATGACCTAAAAGTTGGTAGCCACCGCATACAGCAATAACGCTGCCACCGTCCTCAATATAATTTTTAAAATCTTTTTGAATGCTGCGCAGCTTATTGCAGACCAACATTTGTTCTCGGTCAGAACCACCTCCCAGAAGAACAATGTCCAAATTGGAAAAATCAATCCGGTCTTCTAAGGAAAAATCAATAGTTTCTGCTTCGATACCTCTCCATAAACTGCGTTTTATCATACACTGGATATTGCCTCTGTCTCCATATAGATTTAAGAGGTCCGGATATAAATGTCCGATAGTTAATTTCATTATTTCCTGCCCTCCATTTTCTTTAAAAGATTATGAGTAGTATAAAGTCCTGTATAATTTACAAGGACATACAAATTTTTCGTCCCATTTTGAATTTTATTTTCGATGGCTTTTTCGATATCTTGTTCAATATCAGAAGGGATATCCACATATTTCAACCGAAGTGCCATATCCAGACAACGAATACCGCAGACAGTGATAGAGGCAGTATTTGCGTCTTTTAAACGATCAAAATCCACATCCCAGAGCCAAGAAATATCGGTACCATCCTGACTGTTATCATTAATTAAAATAATAATATCTTTTGAACTGGTATCTGTCATAACAGAAGAGATGTTCTGGTTAAAACCTGCCGGGTTTTTGGCAAGGTTAAGCATGACTTTCGTACCTTGGATTTCAAATAGTTCGTTTCTTCCGAATTGAGGAGAGAAATTCCCCAAAACATCATTAAAATGTTCAAGAGAAACATTTGCCATAGAGGCAGCTCCGTAAACAGCTAAAATATTATAAACATTATAAAAGCCTCTGTAATTTGCTTTTACATGGAAATTATTTACGTCAAAGGTAATTCCGTCATCGAGTTTTACGTTTGTGCCATCAAAATCTAAATGAGGGCGTTTGAACCCGCAATGGGGGCAATAGTAGTCTCCCAACTGGCTGTAATGATAGAAGTGATATTGCATTTTTTCACCGCATCTTTTGCAAAATCGGCCTTCACGTATTTCTCTGCTGTTTTCATCGGATAGAACTTTTTGGCTAATTCCATAGACCGCATGTTCGTTTTTGTTGTCAAGAGCTAAGAAGGTGGACAGGGAATCGTCACCGTTTACGAGAAGTTTCATTTTAGGAGCCATCTTCATAGCTTTTGATAAAAGATTCATAGTAGTGTCAATTTCTCCGTAGCGGTCTAGCTGATCACGGAACAGATTTGTAAGAATCATAAAATCCGGTTGAAAATGAGGAAAAACTCTAACAGTAGAAGCTTCATCAATTTCAATGCAGGCATAATCTGCTTTTAAATGTCCTAAAAGACCTGTGTTGAGTACAAAAGCGGAGACAACACCATTTAACATATTAGAACCGGTACGGTTACAGATGACCTTTTGTCCGTTTGCTTCCAGTACAGAAGCTAATAAATTATTGGTGGTTGTTTTGCCGTTTGTACCGCATACAACAAAAATGTCCTTTTTTACTTCTTTTGCCAGTTCAGAAAGAATAGGAGGATATATGGAAAGAGCAGCTTTTCCTGCCAGCGTGGCACCTTGCTTTCCGGTAAGGCGACAGGCTGTTTTTATAAAATGAGCACTCCATACAGCTAAAAGTCTTCGTATATTCATGATAAATTCATTCCTTTATTTTGTAGTGTGTGTATTGTTTTCTTCAACTATTCATTATACATAAAGAAAAGAAAGAGCACAATAAGAAATCTCAGGAGGTGTTGTACACGAAAAATGGATTTGAAATATACTGTTATTATATTTGATAATATAGATATATATTGAAATATATTTGTGTTGTTTTTATTTTTTGAAAAAAATGTTCTGATATTTCATAAAAAGATTGAAATTTTTGAAAAATAGAGTTATAATTCAGATATAGATACGTTGCAGAATGAGCGTGATTTGGAGGGCATATTGTGTTTGAGGCAGGGGGTGAAAGCAAGGAGACTAAATTCGAGATATACGATGGTTTTTAGAAAACAATGTTCGAGACGGTGATTATAAAATAAAATGCAACGTAAGTATAGGCAAATGAAAGGAGAAGATATATGAAAAATACTTCTAAGAAACTATTGGCAGCTTTAGCAACATCAGCTGCGATGGTTGTAGCGGGAGCAACCAGTGTATTGGCCTGTACTACAATTTATGTAGGAGGGAATCGTGTTGAAGAAGGAACTCCATTTGTTGCACGTACAGAAGATTATGGTTCCAATATGAATAAATTGTGGCGTATCAGCGAAGCAGGAGCTTGGAAAAAAGGTGAACAGTTCCTTGGCTGTCCGGCTTATGGTGAATTTGAATGGTACTTTACACATGATTCATACAGATTTACTCACTTTACAAACGATACACTGTATAATGGCGTTTGCCCGGAATGTGGTGAAGGAAGTCCGGAATCACCGGTAACACATCCTTCTTATACGGAGTTCGGAACCAATGAAAAAGGTGTGTCAGTATCTGCTACTGAGACTATTTATGGAAATAAAGAAGTTACAACTGTTGACCCATTGCGCCAGAATAAAGTAGATGGAAAGGTTGGTATTGAGGAGACAGATATTCCTACTATCATTCTTGCAGAAGCAGATTCAGCTCGTGCAGGTGTTGAACTTTTACTGGATATTTATGATGACTATGGCTGCTATTTCTGTTCAGGTGTATTTATTTGTGATCAGAATGAAGTTTGGTACATTGAGAATTGTTCCGGTACACAGTATGTTGCTTTAAAACTCAATGATGATATGGTTTTCTTGGAGCCGAATATGGCTGTTATAGGAAGAGTTGATTTGGATGACACAGAGAACGTTATCGCATCTGAAAGATTGATTGAAGTAGCTAAAGAAGCGGGAACTTTTGTCGGCGATGAAGAAGCAAATGTCATTGATTTCCGTGCTTCTTATGCACGTATTGGTAACGTGGACAGAAGATTGGTTCAAGGTCTTAATTTCCTGAATAAAGATTATAACTATGATACAGCAACCTTGACTGAAGACAATACAAAGTTCACAATCAGTAACTTAAATGAAAAGAATGAAATCGTTCCATTGTATACAAATATCAAAGAAGATCGTGATCTTACAAAAGAAGACGTATTTAACTATTATGAACTTGATACAATCGGTAAGTCAAGTAATCAGGAAATTGAAATTTTCCAGCTTTACTCAGATCGTCCACAGGAATATGGTACTGTTGGCTGGGTAGGTGTAGGTGATATGTCTAACAACGTATTTGTTCCTTGTTATCCAATGCTTTTAGATGATATTTATGAGGGATATCAGACAAGTACAGCTGTTGTAACAAAAACAGACACAAGACCGGAAGGTTTTGCTTCCTGGGATGCAAGAAGAAACCAGTATGTAGCATATCCGGAAAATTGGAGAGATTCTTATTACTTTACTTTTGAAGGTCTTGGCGGTTATATTCAGTATGCAGAAAAGATTGACGGAACTCCGGTTAGTGATGAGGATAAACAGTATGTAAGAGGAACCTTAGACGAATTGCAGAGAGACTTTTATGATGACCTTGTTACTATGGATGAACTTCAAAAATCCAGCAATCCAAGAGATTTAGCAACTCAGAATTGCATGGAAATGGCTGAACGTTCTCATAAATTGGGACTGGAGTTAGTTGACTATGTTACCGGCGAAATAGAAGACGGCTGGAATGCTACAGAAGACGGCTGGAAGTATTATGAAGACGGAAAGAAAGTAGTTGGCTGGAAAGCAATTGATGGAGAATGGTATTACTTTGACAGAGATGGAATTATGGAAACCGGTTGGGTATCCGTAGATGGACATTGGTATTATCTGAATGCAGACGGAAGCATGGAAACGGGCTGGGCATCCATCGGAGGAAAATGGTACTATCTGAATGCAGACGGAAGCATGGAAACAGGCTGGGTATCCGTAGGAGGAAAATGGTATCATTTGGATAACAGTGGAGCAATGGAAACAGGCTGGGTATCTGTAGGAGGATATTGGTATTATCTGAACGCAGATGGAAGCATGGCCAGTAATCAGTGGATTGATGGATATTATGTGGATGCATCCGGAAAGATGGCATAGATAAGATTGAAAAATTAAGTGATTTTTAAAATAGGGGTTCTGAATGCCTTATAAAATAAGAATTAAAGATTTCGAAAAAATATTAAATTTAAAAGGAGAGTCGGTCTATGAGGAAAAATTTAACAAAAAAGATGGTAACACTTAGTCTTGCAGCTACAGTTATAGCTACAGGTATAACACCTGTTTCTGTATCTGCACAAAAGCTTGCGTCACCAACAGACTACAGTAATCCTAAAAATTGGAATGTTCGTCACACGGTGAAAGATATTTATGGTATGCTTGCCGAATTAGAAAAGGCATATCCTGAGTATGCTGAACTTAGTTCTATCGGAAAAACAACAAAAGAAAATGATATTAAACTTCTCACAATTACCAACGAGAATTCAAAAAACAAAAACAAAAAAGGTGTTGCTTACGTGGCAAATATCCACGGTGATGAAAGAGAATCCGGAGAAAGTGCTGCTTATACAGCAGCATGGCTGTTAGAAAATCTTGATGACCCAACGGTAAAGGAAATGCTGGAAAGAAATATCATTTATATTATTCCTATACTGAATCCGGACAGCCATAATATCTTTGAATATTTCGTTCGTGGAACCAGTCAGTTATTAGATAAAAACGGTGATGGTATTCCAAGCAACGACTTATACGAAGATATTACAGGGGACAAATGGATTGGTTATCTTTACACAGCTGATGAAAATAAAACAATAACCGGAAATATCGGATATGAATCTAAAGATTTAGATGGCAATGGCTGGCTCGGCGATGATTCCTGGGCTAGTGGTTACGATATTAACCGTAACTTTGATTTCCAGTGGGCTCCTGAACATGCCGGAACAAGCGGCGGTCCTGAAGCTGCATCTGAAATTGAAACACAGCATATTCAAAAATTCCTTAAAGACACACCTTTAGATGCTTTAGTAACTGTTCATACCGGTATTCAGGCTGTATTATATCCTTGGGGATATCGTGATACAGATACTTCCAATCCGGAAGAAGTTGCTGACATTGAGTTTATGGCAAATACTGCTGAGAAGATGAGAAAAGCGATTGAACAGACTACGGAGAGAAACTACTATGTAAGTAATTCTTATCATGATTATCAGACATACTCTGAATTGTTAGATTATGCTTATGGTGTACATGGAATTCATACTTATACAATGGAAGTTATCTGTGAAGGTTATGATGAATCTGTAAGTTACCAACCTGATCGTAATCCGGATGCTTATGAAAATCCAGAAAACTTTGATATCTGTCTGTGGAATGATCCAAAATGGGAAGGAAGTCGCAAAGAATATATTCCTTACGAAGATTTTGTTGAAATGCTGGAAAAAAATGGTTTAAGTCCTGAAAAAGTAAAAGTAGAAGACAGAGCTACAAAAGAAGAAAAAACATTAGCGGAAATGAAACCTCCTTATATTTATGTAAGTTCCAGTGAACGTAATCAGCGTAGCACATACGTAGCAGCAGATCAGGACAAACTGGTAGAAGGAGCAAAAAATGCTTTCCTTGAAATGGTTTCTGCTGAAAACGGAGAAAAAGTAGTTGGCTGGCAAGCAATTGACGGAAAATGGTATTACTTTAACGAATATGGAGTTATGGAAACAGGCTGGGTATCCGTAGATGGAAAATGGTATTATCTGAATGAAGAAGATGGAAGTATGGAAACAGGCTGGGTATCCGTAGGAGGAAAATGGTATCATCTGGATAACAGTGGAGCAATGGAAACAGGCTGGGCATCCATCGGAGGAAAATGGTACTATCTGAATGCAGACGGAAGCATGG
>URHS01000061.1 GCA_900547685.1 uncultured Blautia sp.
TAGGGCTATGCCCGAAACTGAAAAACCACCCGCTAGGCGGGTGGATATTTATTATTTTATAGAAAGGGCGTGAAATATGGGATTTATCGATCATATAAAAGAAGAGTTTCAGGTTATCAGGGAACGGGATCCTGCAATTAAGACACCGCTGGAAGTTTTGCTGTATCCCAGTTTTCGTGTTATGATACAATATAGACGGGCTCATAAATTATATAAAAAAGGTCATTTCTTTTTGGCACGTTGGGTATCTCAGCGTGCTGCAAGAAAAACAGGAATTGAAATTCATCCGGGAGCTCAGATTGGAAAAGGATTATTCATTGACCATGGTTCAGGGGTGATTATTGGAGAAACAGCTATTATTGGTGATAATGTGACTCTATATCAGGGAGTTACTTTAGGCGGTACCGGAAAGGAAACGGGAAAACGTCATCCTACTTTAAAGAATAATGTTATGGTAAGCGCCGGTGCAAAAATTTTAGGTTCTTTTACAATTGGGGAAAATTCTAAAATTGGTGCGGGAAGTGTGGTTTTGGAAGAAGTTCCTCCAAATTGTACTGTAGTAGGAGTACCAGGGCGCGTGGTGAAAAAAGGAAATCAGAAAGTGCCAAGAAGTGACATGGATCAAATCCACCTTCCGGACCCTACTTTAGAAGATATTCATAAGCTGCAGCAGGAAAATGACAGACTGCGTTCTGAATTACAGCGTATGGGTTATGAATTAAATGATATGAAAGAAAGAGAAGCACAATGTCGCCGGGCAAGAGCTTTAGAGGCAAAAGAAAGAAGACAGGAGGAAAAAAGAGAATATGAGAATTTATAACACATTGACAAAAAAGAAAGAAGAATTTATTCCTTTAGAAGAGGGAAAAGTAAAGATGTATGTCTGTGGACCTACGGTTTATAATTTTATTCATATCGGAAATGCAAGACCGATGATCGTATTTGATACAGTGCGCCGTTATATGGAATACAAAGGATACGAAGTGAATTATGTATCTAACTTTACAGATGTAGATGATAAAATTATAGCAAAGGCTGTAGAAGAAGGCGTAAGCGCCGATGAAATTTCCAGTCGTTATATTAAAGAATGCCAGAAAGATATGGCTGATATGAATGTAAAACCGGCAACCACTCATCCTTTGGCAACACAGGAAATTGATGGAATGATTGACATGATACAGACTTTAATGGATAAAGGATTTGCTTATGAAGTAAATGGTACGGTATATTTCCGTGTGAAAAATTTTAAAGAATATGGAAAACTGTCTCATAAAAATCTGGAAGATTTACAGTCCGGCTTTCGTTCCTTACAGGTTTCAGGAGAAAATCAGAAAGAAGATCCATTAGATTTTGTGCTTTGGAAACCGAAAAAAGAAGGAGAACCTTTCTGGGTATCACCATGGAGTGAAGGTCGTCCGGGTTGGCATATCGAATGTTCTGTTATGTCTAAAAAATATCTGGGTGAAGAAATTGATATCCATGCAGGTGGTGAGGATCTTGTTTTCCCGCATCACGAAAATGAAATTGCTCAGTCTGAATGCTGCAATGGTAAACAGTTTGCAAGATATTGGATGCATAATGCATTTTTAAATATTGATAATCGTAAAATGTCAAAATCTTTGGGTAACTTTTTTACGGTAAGAGAAATTGGAGAAAAATATGATTTGCAGGTGCTTCGTTTCTTTATGTTAAATGCACATTACAGAAGTCCGTTGAACTTCAGCGCAGAATTAATGGAAGCTTCTAAAAATTCTCTGGAAAGAATTATTACTTGTGTAGAGCAGTTAAAACACCTGTTAGAAACAGCACAAAAAGCAGAAATGACAGAAACAGAAAAAGCATTAGAAGCAGAAGTATTGGAATATGTAAAAAAATACGAAAATTCTATGGAAGATGATTTTAATACTGCAGATGCCATCGCAGCTATTTTTGAGCTGGTAAAATTCGCAAATACAAAAGCCAACGAGAATAGTACATCTGCTTTTGTGCAGTATCTTTTTGATACTATTGTACATTTAAGTGATGTATTAGGTCTGATTGTGAATAAAGTGGCAGAAATTTTAGATAAAGAAATTGAAAAGCTCATTGAAGAACGACAGACAGCAAGAAAAGAGAAAAACTTTAAAAGAGCAGATGAAATCAGAGATGAACTGGCTGCTATGGGAATTATCTTAAAAGACACAAGAGAGGGTGTACAATGGAAGCGAGCTTAAAGAAATTCAAGGAGCTGTTTGAACTGGAGAATACGGATATCAGAACCTATTCTCCTTTGACCCTTGCTTATATTGGCGATGCTATTTACGAGCTGGTTATCCGTACCATTTTAGTGGAGAAAGGAAATACGCAGGTGAATAAACTGCATCAAAGAGCCAGCAAATTAGTAAAAGCATCTGCTCAGTCAGCGATTATTGAAAAATTGAAGCCACATCTTACAGACGAGGAAATGGGTGTTTTTAAAAGAGGAAGAAATGCAAAATCTTTTACAATGGCAAAAAATGCCAGTATGTCGGATTATAGAAGAGCTACGGGATTTGAAGCGTTGATGGGATATTTGTATTTGACAGAACAGTGGGACAGAATGTTGGAATTGATAAAAATAGGAATTACAGAAGGAGAAGAGGATGGAGAATAAATTCCAGGAAACAAAGGTAGAAGGCAGAAATGCGGTTTTAGAAGCGTTTCGTTCCGGAAAATCTGTGGATAAATTATTTGTTCTGGAAAAATGCGAGGATGGTCCTGTACGCACCATTTTGCGCGAGGCAAAGAAGCATGATACCATGATTAAATATGTGAAAAAAGAAAGACTGGATCAATTGTCTGAGACAGGCAAACATCAAGGTGTCATAGCTATGACTGCAGCATATAATTATGCAGAAGTAGAAGATATTCTGGAAGCGGCAAGAGAAAAGGGAGAACCGCCTTTTTTGGTATTGCTGGATAATATTGAAGATCCCCACAATTTGGGAGCAATTATTCGTACAGCTAATCTGGCGGGAGCTCATGGCGTGATTATTCCAAAGAACAGAGCTGTGGGATTGACTGCAACGGTTGCAAGAACTTCTGCAGGGGCATTAAATTATACGCCTGTTGCAAAAGTTACGAATCTTGCAAGAACCATTGAAAACTTGAAAAAAGAAGGGATTTGGTTTGTGTGTGCAGATATGGGTGGTACACAGATGTATGACCTTGATTTAAAAGGTGCGATTGGATTGGTTATCGGCAATGAAGGAGACGGCGTGTCAAAATTAGTGCGGGAAAAATGTGACTTTATCGCATCTATACCAATGCAGGGAAATATTGATTCTTTAAATGCGTCTGTAGCTGCAGGAGTGTTGGCTTATGAAATTGTAAGACAGAGAATGGGAAAATAATACAGGAATTCATTTATGAAGGAATATGAAAATTTAAAAGATGAGGAACTTTTTGAACTTTTATGGGAAGGGCAGGAAGGTTTGGAAGACTATCTTATTAACAAATATAAGGGAATGGTATTAAAAAAAGCACATGCTATGTTTCTCATTGGGGGAGAACAGGAAGATTTAATTCAGGAAGGAATGATTGGACTGTTCAAAGCAGTTCGGGGCTATCGTCCTGATAAGAATGCTTCTTTTTCTACATTTGCCAATCTGTGTATAGAAAGGCAAATGTATAAAGCAATTGAAATTTCAGGCAGACAAAAGCATAAGCCTTTGAACTCTTATATTTCTTTGAGTGAAATGGAAGGACCGCTGTATAATGCAGAAGATGTTACGCAGCAAAATCCGGAAGAAATTGTGATTGGGAAAGAAAATGTCAATATTATGATGGAGGATATCAAAAAGCGTTTAAGTCCTTTTGAAAATCAAGTATTAGATGCTTATCTGGATGGAGCAGATTATCTTCAGATTGCAGAAATGACGGGAAAGCAGCCGAAATCTATTGACAACGCACTACAGAGAATACGAAATAAAATTCATGGAATGAAATGGTAAAATATAAAAAGACTGTTGTATGAAAGATATTAAAATTGATATGTTTCATACAACGTTTTTTTTATTGTAAAATATTTGTATAGAAAATAGTCTATTTAAACGAATAATACATATAAAAATTAAAAAAAATAAACGTAATGTACATGGTAGAAAAATAAAAATAGTTAAAGTGCACAAAAAAAGTGGAAAAGTATAAAAAAATAAGTTGAAAATGCAAATCATTCAAAGGTGAGCAGATATATACTTAGAAAAGTATTCACTTTATTGAAATACCAGAAAGGGGAAAGGTATGAAGAAAAAAATTTTTAAAAAAGCTTTTGCAGGGTTGTGTACAGTTGCAATAGCTGTGTCTTCTGTTCCGGTATCCGTACAGGCAGAACAGAGAAAAACCTTACGGAGTGAAAGTGACTTGCGCCTTTGGTATGATGAACCTGCTTCAAAAGGGAAAAACATTTTAAATGGCGGAAGTTTTGGGACAACAGCGGAAGATAATACATGGCAGCAGCAGACTCTTCCTATCGGCAATAGTTTTATGGGTGCAAATGTCTATGGAGAAGTTGGACAGGAAAGGCTGACGTTTAATCAGAAAACACTCTGGAATGGTGGACCAAGTGAAAGTCGTTCGGATTATGATGGAGGAAATAAAGAAATTGCTGATAACGGTCAGAAAATGTCCGATGTGTACAAGGAAATTATTGAATTGTATAAAGAAGGAAATGATGCACAAGCTAATGAACTTGCAAAAAAACTTACAGGGGAAGTCAGCGGATATGGAGCATATCAGTCATGGGGTGATATTTATGTGGATTTCGGCTTTCAGGAAGAAAATGCAGAAAATTATGTTCGTGATTTAAATCTGGAAAATGCAGTGGCATCTGTAGATTTTGATTATCAGGATACCAAGATGCACAGAGAATATTTCATCAGTTATCCGGATAATGTATTAGCTATGAAATTTACTGCACAGGGGGACAAAAAACTGGAATTTGATATTTCTTTCCCTGTAGACAATGCAGAAGGTGTTACAAATAGAAAGCTAGGTAAATCTGTAAAAACTATAGTTGAAGATGATATGATTACTGTATCAGGTGAAATGCAGGACAACCAGTTAAAGCTGAACGGAAAATTAAAAGTAGAAACAGAAGGCGGGAAAGTGCAGGAGAAAGATGGAGAAAAACTCCACGTATCCGGTGCATCAGAAGCTGTAGTCTATGTTTCGGCAGATACAGATTATCTGAATAAATACCCTGATTATCGCACAGGCGAAACTGCACAGGAGTTGGACACAAGTGTAGAAAAAACTGTAAATCAGGCAAGTAAAAAAGGATATGACAAAGTAAAGGAAGATCATATTAAGGATTATTCTGATATTTTTTCGCGTGTACAGTTAGATTTGGGACAAAGTATTCCAAAGAAAACAACAGATATTTTGTTGAATGATTATAATGCAGGAAAAAATACAGAGGCAGAAAATCGTGCATTAGAAGTATTATTGTTCCAGTATGGAAGATATTTAACTATTGCTTCTTCCAGAGCGGGAGATTTGCCTTCTAATTTGCAGGGGGTATGGCAAAATCGTGTAGGAGATCATAATCGAATTCCTTGGGCATCTGACTATCACATGAATGTTAATCTGCAGATGAACTACTGGCCGACTTATTCTACCAATATGGCAGAATGTGCTACTCCTTTGATTGATTATATTAATTCGCTTGTGGAACCGGGAAAAGTAACGGCAAAAACTTATTTTGGTGTAGAAAATGGAGGGTTCACAGCTCATACTCAGAATACACCATTTGGATGGACTTGCCCAGGTTGGGATTTTAGTTGGGGCTGGTCACCGGCAGCACTTCCCTGGATTTTACAAAATTGCTGGGAATACTATGAATATACAGGTGATGTAAAATACATGGAAGAGCATATTTATCCAATGTTAAAGGAAGCAGCTCTTTTGTATGACCAGATTTTAATTGAAGATAAAAAGACAGGCAGACTTGTTTCAGCGCCTGCTTATTCACCGGAACATGGACCTGTTACTGCAGGGAATACTTATGAACAGTCCTTAATTTGGCAGTTGTATGAAGATGCAGCTACAGCAGCAGAGATATTAGGCAAGGATGAAAATAAAGCGAAAGAATGGCGGCAAAGACAGGAAAAATTAAGACCTATTGAAATCGGTGATAGTGGACAGATTAAAGAATGGTATACAGAAACTACTTTGGGAAGCATGGGAGAAAAGGGACATAGACATATGTCTCATTTACTGGGACTGTTTCCGGGAGACTTGATTTCCGTAGATAATGCAGACTATATGGATGCAGCCGTTGTATCTCTGAAAGAAAGAGGAGAGAAGAGTACTGGTTGGGGAATGGGCCAGAGAATTAATGCGTGGGCGAGAACAGGAGATGGAAATCAGGCGCACAAACTTATCAAAAATCTGTTCCATGATGGTATTTATCCAAACCTTTGGGATACACATACACCATTCCAGATTGACGGAAACTTTGGTATGACATCCGGTGTGTCGGAAATGTTGATGCAAAGTAACATGGGCTATATTAATATGCTGCCTTCTCTGCCGGATGTATGGGCAAATGGAAGTGTAAAAGGACTTGTTGCAAGGGGAAATTTTGAAGTCGGAATGAAATGGGCAGATAAAAATCTGATTGAGGCATCTGTTTTATCCAGAAACGGAGGAACTGCAACCGTTCAGGCGAAAAATGCTTCTTTGGCAACTGTTTTTGATGAAAATGGAAATCCTGTAGAGTTAAATATTCTTACAGGGGATCGTATTTCTTTTGAAACGGAAAAAGGAAAAACTTATACAATCAAAAATATTCCACAAGGGGTGAAAGCACCTACTGGTCTTACAGCAGAACGTTTAGATGATCAGAATGTGGAGTTGACATGGGATGCTGCAGAGGTAGAAGGAATTAGTTTCAATGTATATCGTAAAGTAGGAAACGGAGATGTACAGTTAATTGCAAGTAATGTGGAAACAAATTCTTATAAAGATATAACAGCATACGAAAAACTGGGAACTATGAAATATCAGATTACCGCTTTGCTTTCCGGCATGGAGTCTGAGAAAACAGAATTTATTACTATAAAAGACAAGGGTGTATCGGCAGGCATGATTGACGATACAGACAGTCATATCATCTATGAAGGTGCATGGGGTGACTGGAAAGAAGATGTAAATTATAATGGTACAGTTAAGTATTTGAATGTTCCACAGGGCAATGAAAGTGTTTCTTTAGACTTTACAGGAACGGGTATTGAGGTTATTAGTTGTACGAATTATGATAGAGGACTCATGGAAGTCTTGATTGACGGAAAATCTTATGGAGAAGTAGATACTTACAGTGCTCAGACAAAACGTCAGCAGAAAATTTTTGGAAAAGACGATCTATCTTATGGAAAACACACTATTGTTTTGAAAGTATTAAACAAGAGCAGTCAAGGAGCGGGAAAATCTACAAAAGTAGAATTAGATGCTTTCCGTGTACTGGACAGTACAATGGCAATGCCTTCTTCAGTTCAGGTATCTACAGTATCAGGAATTACAACTATTGGAAAAGCAAACAGTGCTGTTCAGATGAAAGCAGAAATATTGCCGGAAGATGTGCTGGATAAAAGTGTAACATGGTATTCTTCTGATACTTCTATTGCAGAGGTAGATGAAAACGGTCTTGTAAGTGTAAAAGAAAAAAATGGTGAAGTAAAAATCACTGCAGTATCGAAGGCAGATACTACAAAACGTGGTGAAGTAACTTTAAAGGTAGCCTTAAAGCAGGAAAATGAAAATACAGTAACAGAAATCGAAGATGCTGTACAGGAAAATGGCCAGTGGAAACCAAATACTTTAATAACATGGAGTGAGGGTTGGTCCACTTGGGACGGAGAAGCGGACAGGCATCATGGAGGAACAAAAACAGAAGCAACAGGAGAAGGGAAATTCTTTGAATATTCCTTTACAGGAACACAGATTGAGGTATACGTACAGAAACATCAAAACTGCGGAAATTTTGAAATCTATCTGGATGATGAAAAAGTTGGAACTTACTCTTTTGATACAGAAGTTGGAACAGGGGAAGATCAAGCATTGCTGTTTCGATCAGAAAAATTGTCTAATGAAAAACATAAGATGAAATGTGTAATTACAGCCAGAAATGGAAAACAGCAGGCAAATCTGGATTATTTAAAAGTATATGCTCCGGCAGAAGCAGCTTCTGTAGATAAATCAAATCTGCAAGAAGTTATTACAGAAGCATCTATATTGTCAGAAGAAGCTTATCTTCAGGATAAGTGGGCGGAATTTCAAAAGGTATATAAAGAAGCTGTTGCTGTTATGAACAAAGACAATGCTAAGCAGGACGAAATAGATGAGACAGTAAAAGTATTACAAGCAGCCATTGCAGCTCTCGGAAAAGCGCAGCCACCTGTTGTGACAAAAGAGACAGGAAAAGCTATTTTAGTGGAATCAAAGCAGATTGTATTAGAATGGGATAAGGTGCAAGGTGCAAAATCTTACGAGATTGTAGATGCAGAACATCAAGTAAAGGTAGAAACAACAGATACTTTTGCAAAAGTAGCAGGATTAGAGCCGGGAACAACGTATAATTTTAAAGTTTATGCAGTAAATGAAGGCGGAAAATCAGAAAAAGCCATTGAAATCAATGAGGTAGCAACCACAAATCCAAATGGAGAAAATGTAATTTCATCTGTTACGGATATAGTGAAAACGGTTACAGGAAAAGATAACGTAAAATTGACATGGAAAGCTCCGGCAGATACTGAGGTATCAGGATATATTCTATATTTGGATGGTGTGAAAAAGGGAGTTGCAGAGGAAGAAACATTTACATTGGAAGGACTTGTAAAAAATCAGATTTATGTAGTAAAAATTATAGCCTTTGATAAAGAAGGACACCAGTCACGTCCTGTACAGTTTGCTTTTTCTTTCTCTGAAGAAGAAAAAAAAGGTTGGAACAAGACAGAAAATGGCTGGGAGTACTACGAAAATGGGAAGAAAGTCATTGGATGGAATGCAATTGAAGGTCATTGGTATTATTTCAATACAAATGGAATAATGGAAACAGGCTGGACAGCAGTAGATGGTTATTGGTATTATCTGAATACAGATGGAACAATGGAAACAGGCTGGGTATCTGTAGGAGGCCATTGGTATTATCTGAACACAGACGGAACAATGGAAACGGGCTGGACATCTGTAGGAGGCCACTGGTATTATCTGAATGCAGACGGAACAATGGAAACCGGCTGGACATTTGTAGGAGGTCATTGGTATTATCTGAATACAGACGGAACAATGGAAACAGGCTGGGTATCTGTAGGAGGACACTGGTATTATCTGAATACAGACGGAACAATGGAAACAGGCTGGGTACTTGTAGGAAGTGATTGGTACTATTTGAATACAGATGGAACCATGGCAAGTAATCAGTGGATTGATGGTTACTATGTAGATGCATCCGGAAAGATGGTATAAAGAATAGAAAATCTCTTCTTTAGAGGTTGAAAACCTGTTGCTTAACAGGTATAATAGGCTTCATAAACAAAAATGCCATAACAGTATTTTGAAAAAATGTAAAATAGAGGAGATTGTACAATGGAAAAGACAATGGAAAAGATTGTTGCACTTGCAAAATCCAGAGGATTTGTATATCCGGGTTCTGAAATTTACGGAGGTCTGGCAAATACATGGGATTATGGAAATCTCGGTGTTGAGTTGAAAAACAATGTAAAAAAAGCATGGTGGCAGAAATTCGTAATGGAAAGCCCATACAATGTAGGTGTTGACTGTGCCATTTTAATGAACCCACAGACATGGGTTGCTTCAGGACATTTAGGAGGTTTCTCTGATCCGCTGATGGACTGTAAAGAGTGTCATGAACGTTTTCGTGCAGATAAAATTATCGAAGATTACTGTGCGGAAAAAGGAATTGCCATTGAAGGAAGTGTAGATGCGTGGTCACAGGAACAGATGAAGGATTTTATTGAAGAACATCAAATTCCATGTCCTACTTGTGGAAAACATAATTTTACAGATATTCGTCAGTTTAATCTGATGTTTAAAACTTTCCAGGGTGTTACAGAGGATGCAAAAAATACAGTATATTTAAGACCGGAAACAGCGCAGGGTATCTTTGTAAACTTTAAAAATGTACAGAGAACATCCAGAAAGAAACTTCCTTTTGGTATTGCACAGATTGGTAAATCTTTCCGTAATGAAATTACACCGGGTAACTTTACATTCCGTACTCGTGAATTCGAGCAGATGGAGCTGGAATTTTTCTGTAAACCGGATACAGACTTAGAGTGGTTTGCATACTGGAAACAGTTCTGCCTTGACTGGCTGTACAGTCTGGGATTAAAAGATGAAGAAATTCGTTATCGTGATCACGATAAAGAGGAATTGAGTTTCTACAGTAAAGCAACTACAGACGTAGAATTCCTTTTCCCATTTGGTTGGGGTGAACTTTGGGGTATTGCTGACAGAACAGATTATGACTTGACACAGCATCAGAATGTTTCCGGACAGGATATGACTTACTTTGATGATGAAACAAAGCAGAAATACATTCCTTATGTTGTTGAGCCATCTCTTGGCGCTGACCGTATGGTGCTTGCATTCCTTTGCAGTGCTTATGACGAAGAAGTATTAGATGCAGAAAAAAATGATGTTCGTACAGTACTTCGTTTCCATCCTGTGCTGGCACCTGTGAAAATCGGTGTGCTTCCATTATCTAAGAAGTTAAATGAAGGTGCATTAAAGGTATTTGAACAGCTGTCTAAAAAATATAATTGTGAATTTGATGACAGAGGAAATATTGGTAAACGTTACCGCCGTCAGGATGAAATCGGTACACCATTCTGTGTAACTTATGACTTCGATTCTGAAACAGACGGAGCTGTTACAGTACGTGACCGTGACACTATGGAACAGGAAAGAGTAAAAATTGAAGATTTAAAAGCATATTTCGAAGAAAAATTTGTATTCTAAGAAAGATTGTAAAGGGCGGGAGCTGTTGTAAAAGACAGCTTCCGTTTTTTTTGCGTGCGCCGTAAGGCATACGTTTCTAATGGATGAAAATCCCTAATTTGCCTTAGTAGGTTGTTCTTCAAAATGTCAAATTTCTTGCTGAAAAATTTTGAATATGGTATATTTTTCTTATATAATATAATTTGAACAGTAGAGAAAAATGAAATAAAAGCAATGTAAACAAGAGAAATGAGGGGGGTTATGGAAAAATATACGAGCTTTGAAAACAAAAAGAAAAAGTTCATATCGTTGATTATAGGTTTACTAATATCTGTTGTTGTGATATGTCTTATTTTTTTTTAAGAACTATAGTAGAATTTACGAGTTACTTTTAAATAAAGACATGGAACAAATTGAGTTTACATCTGATTTTGTTACAAAGCTTATACAGACAGAAATTGAAAATCTGTTATCAGGATTGGAAGCCAGTCAGAAAATTTTTCTGGATTATGATGGAGAAAATCAAGGTGAAGTTGTAGAACTTTTAAGTGAAATAAAGCAAGAACGACATTTTGAAAAAATCGGTGTTGTAAATTTAATGGGAACAAGTCTTGATGATACAGGGAGAACGAAAAAAATAAAAGATACAGAATTTCTCAACAGTATGTATAATAAAAAAAGTTATGTATCAAATGTTATAGAAATTTCCGATATTATGATGATAGCAGTACCTATTACAAGAAATGATAAAGTAACAGGAGCGATATGGGGATATTATTCTATCTCGAAAATTTCTGAGAAAATTGAGTTAACAAAAGGTTCTCAAAGATATTTTCAAATTATTGATGATACCGGATTGTATATTAGCAGCTCTAATAACATACATTCTTTTGCAAAAGACATAAATATATGGGATGAATTAGAGAGATATGAAATATCTGAGGGGATAACAGTTGAAGAAATACGTGATAATGTAGTAAATGGGAAATCAGGACAATTTCACTTTACCTTTGAAGAACAGGGAAGATATGTAACATACGAGCCATTGGGCATTAAAAACTGGTATGTATTTTCTGTGTTGGTGGAGGAATATTTAGGAAATTATGTAAAAGAAATTGAACGGGCATTTTCTTATCTTCTGTGGGGTGTCTTTGCTGTGCTTGTGATTGGCATAGGATTTATTGGAAGATCTATTTATGTAACCACAGGATATATAAAGAAACAAAATGAAAAATTATTCACAAGAAATTCCGTATTGTTTACAGTCTTAAAGTATACACAGGATATTCCTTTTGAGATAAACCTTGTTGATAATACATTGACAGTCTATAGGAGTAAAGAGGAAGAAAAAGAGATATGTAGAGAGTTAGATTATTTTAAACCTCAAAATATGCTTCAAAATGAAAGAATATGTGTAGAAGAATATGATAAGTATAATGCGGTTTATGAAAGTCTCATCAAGGGAAAAGGAATAGAACCATTAGTTTTACAGTTGAAAATAGATGGAAAGTGGAATTACAACAAAATTCATGTGGAAACGATTGATAAAAGTCATATAGTGGGATTTTTAGAAGATTATAATGAACAAGAACATCAAAATCAAAAGATGGAAGAAATAAATATAAAAAATCAGATTGATTTTTTGACTACTTTATATAATAGAGAGTTTTTTGCGCAGGAAGTAGAAAAAATATTGAAAGAGAGACTATACCATGAAACAGAAATGAAATCAGCGTTATTTTTATTAGATTTAGATTTCTTTAAAAAGGCAAATGATACGTTGGGCCATATAGCA
>URHS01000062.1 GCA_900547685.1 uncultured Blautia sp.
TTTTTTGTCAAAAAAGACTTGACAAATCGCTCAAAATTTGCGGCGAAGCCGATTAAATATATTTTATTTTTATCGACTGGAGGGCGATTTTTATGTTACCTGTTTATTCCGGCGGTCATACCGCCTATCAGACTTTTTTACTTGAAAACCTTCGCAAATATTATCCTGATCCCACTGTTTTTTCTAAATCAACGTGGGATATCATCGAACGTTTCTGGAATCTTGATCTTTCTTATACCGACGAACTGCTCCGCAGCAAATATTCTGTCTTTGGTCCAAAACCAAGGACTCCTTCCTGTATGCAGCGTTCTTATCTTCTCTCCATTGATTTTAAAGTTCATTCACTTACCGACTGGGCTGCTCAATTGAAAATCAATCCACTCTATGCAATCCTCAGTGGGTTTCACTTTGGTGACACTCCTGGAGTCGACACTTTCTATGACTTTCTTAACAGGCTTTGGGATTCCGATTCTGATAATCTTTCTCCCCATATACATCCTTTAAAAAAGAAAAAAGTGCAAAAGCCAAAACAGAAGGGAGAAAAAGCAGAATCTATTGAAAAAATCACAGTGGAACAACTTTTTAAATCCATGGAATCTTCTTCTTTTTCTATTGATGACCAACCATATGCTTCTCTTTTCAAGATTTACAACCATGAATTTTTAACCGTTTCCATCTCCAAAGGATTGATTGATACCTCCAATCTTTCCATTGCCGGTGACGGTATGCCTGTTGTTACATCTGCACGTGAACGGAAACAACGTATCTGTAAGTGTTCCGAAAATGGTATCACTTCCTGTGATTGCGACCGCTACTTTTCCCAGCCCGATTGTGATGTCGGATATGATTCTTCTCGAGACTGTTTTTATCATGGCTACGATTTATATATGCTGGTTGCATCCAACTCGGAAAGTGATTTGCCTTTCTTCCTGATTTTCATATCAGCAAATGGCTTTTGGATTCTGCTCATGATACCATGCCGTATTATCGGTATTGTCGTGAAAACGGCATACAGCCTTTTATCGACTTAAATGAAAAACGCGGAATCAGCATGAAATATAAGGATGATTTTACCATTGCAAAAGATGGAATTCCTATTCAGAACTTCAGCTGAACGTTCGAATAAACGTGAGAAAATAGACTTTCAATTAGAAAGCGGCAGGCACCGCTCAACTAAGATGTGGTACTGCCGCCTATATCACATCCTTATGCTGCAGCACTTGGATGCTTGGGATTTGCCCTATGAATCCACCCTGAGAAAGTTGATTTTAGATGTGGCATAATCCTTTAACTATTATACACCATTTTTCAGGCATAGCGACAGCTATGTCTATTTTCTATGTTCTTTTTTCTGTTTTAAACAATATTTACTTTTCAAAGTACGTTTCTCGTCTGTTGCCGATAAAAAAAATGTGTATAATCTTGAATAAATATAGCAAAAAAAACTATACACATGGTAAAATTGGTAATATAGTATAGCAAAAAATGTAAAAAAACCTATACACATTCGAAAAAACAGCTTATGTGTATAAAAAATGGGTGGTTTTGCAAAATTGAAGTAAAGTATTGATTTGAGTATAGTATAGGCAGCTGGTAAGTACAGCGCAGAATAGGAGTTGCATATGAAACTGAATAAGAACAACAAAGAACGAGTATATGAATTCATTACAACATATTCATTAGAATTTGAACATGATGAATATCCAAGATTTACTACGAACTTTTTGTCAGGGAAGTTAGGTATGCAAAGGACCAATTTAAGCAGCATCTTAAACCAATTAGTTAATGAAGGAAAATTGATCAAGCAAAAAGGGCGCCCGGTCATGTATCAATACATTAACTTATCTGAAGAAGCAGAAGAGGTTTTTAAGAGACTGATCGGCTATGATCAATCATTAAAAGATGCAGTAGCTGTTGCGAAAGCAACGATCCTTTATCCAAAAGGAAGGTCAAGTATTCTTATAACTGCAGAACGAGGATGTGGAGCACATTATTTTGCAGAAACGGTTTTTCAGTTTGCTGTGAAATCCGGCGTAGTTAAAAACAAAGAAGTTTTATTAACATTTGATTGTAAAGCTTACCAAGAAATTCCAGACTATCAACAGAAGCTACTTTTTGGAACTGAAGATGAAGTTGGAATTCTAAATCAATCAGAAAATGGAATGCTGTTGATCAATCATATTGATTTGCTTCCAGCCTATGAAAGGAGGCGTTTACTTTCTACTAAAGAAAGAGGAATTTTAATCTGTCGCACCGATTCAAATGCGGATCAGGAAATTTATCATTCATTACAAGAAAAAACAGATTTCGAGATCAAACTTCCTATCTTAAATGAGAGATCCTTGGAAGAGAGATTTCAACTGGTACAAAGGTTTTTATGCGATGAAATTACAAATATTGGTAAGAATCTAGAAATGGATGCAAAGATATTATCTGCATTACTCCTATATGAATCAGTAGACAATGTGACAGGATTAAAAAAAGATATCCATACAGGATGTGTAAACTGTTATGCACGGAAAGGAAGTTCAAAAAATAAATTTATCGAAATATTGCTTTCTGATTTTCCACCGTATGTAAGGAAAGGGCTTATATATTTGAAAGTACATAAGGAAGAACTGGATAAGTTAGTTTCGGAACAGTATGTTTACGCATTTACACATTCTACTATGCTGAAAAAGCAAGCACAAAAGGCAGAAGAGAAGAAAGATATTTATCAGTCTATCGATGATCGAAAGAAAAAGTATAAGAAACAGGAGATTCAAGAGGAAGAGATTGACGCATATGTATCTGTTGCATTAAAAGAGGATTTCCAAAAGTATTATAACGAATTAAGTGAGAAAATTTCCAATCGGACGATGCTGAAAAATATCATTGCCAACAAGATGATTGAACATGTCGACATGTTTTTGAAAAAAGCAGAAGAGACGTTTCAAATAAAATATGACGAGAAGATAATGTGTGCCTTGTGTCTCCATATGAATTCAGCATTGATTAGAAATGAATCAAAACAAAGGGTATCAAATGAAGAAATCACACAAATGACAGTTTCCTATCCACAGGAATATCAATTGGCAAAGGAATTTGTTCTAGAAACAGAAAAAATCTTTCACACAAAATTGAATGTGGATGAGATTATGTTTGTGATGATGTTCCTCTTAGAAGAAAGAGTCACAAAGAAACAGCAGGTTGTTACATTAATTGCAATGCATGGGGATTATTCAGCACAAGCGGTTGTTAAAACAGTAAATGAACTTTCTAATGAAAATAATACATATGCTTTTAACTTACCATTAGATAAGAACATGAAAGAAGCATATGAAGACTTCAAGAAAGAGATTATTCGAATTGATCAAGGAAAAGGAATCATCCTAATCTATGACATGGGATCTTTGAGGACTATGGCAGAATCCATAGCAGCGGAAACGAATATCGACATCAGATTTGTAGAAGCACCAATTACATTAATTGGTGTAGCATGTAGCAACAAAGCAAGTGAAGAAAAGGCAATAGATGATATTTACGGATATCTTCAGGAAAATTTCAAGACAGCAGCATACAGTAGAAATTACGATGGAAGCAATAAGATTGTAGTCATCATATCAAAATCTGAAACTGAAGCAGAAAAAATTCAACGATTTATAAACGAAAATATGAGCTGGAATGATATAAAAATCAGACGAGTTGTATTAACAAATGAAGGTCAGCTATATAGCATGATCGATGGTATAGCAGATGAAGGAGAAATTGTTGGGATTGTAGGAGATTATGATCCACTACTCTATCAATATCAGTTCATTGACGTTAATCAGCTAATGAAATCTGAGAAAACAAACCTAAATGACTATATCCAAACACAGAATGAATTGGATAAGACGGGAATCACCGAAACGTATGAATATTTAGAGGGAAATTTTCCAGAACTGGATATGGCCAAAGTGGAAATATATCTGGACGATTTCATGCAACAAGTAGAATATCTGTTAAATGTAAAACTGGATGAGAACAAAAAAATCGGATTGATTATTCACATCGTTTGTTTACTAGACAGAATCAGACAGGGATACACACCATCCATTAGTTTTATTGCATCAGGTGTGATTGACAAGAACAAGGAAATGGTTCCAGAAGTGAAAAAAATTCTGGAACCAATGGAAAAAGAGTTTAACGTATATATTAATGAGACGGAGATTGCAACGATCATTACGATTATACGAGAATAGGAGGTTATTATGACAAAAGACGAATTAAACATGATCAGCTTTGAAATTGTTTCTTACTCAGGAGATGCTCGCTCTAAATTATTACTTGCACTAGAAAAAGCAAAAAATGGAAACTTTGAAGAATGTGACAGCTTAATTGAACAGGCAAATGATTGCTTGAATGAAGCACATAACTCACAAATGGATGTCATGAAAGAAGAAGCAAACGGAGAAACAGTTACAATGGGATTTATCATGACACACGCACAGGATCATTTAATGACATCATTATTATTGAAGGACATCATTGGAACATTGATTGACGTTTATAGAAAATAAATGAAGAGAGGATATAAGTTATGAATAAACTGATAAAATCAATTGAAAAAATGAAACCGTATTTTGATGCCATCGCAAGAAACAGAAACTTAAAAGCGATTAAGGAGGGATTTGTTTCCGCAATGCCAATCGTTTTATTCTCAAGTATCTTTATGCTGTTGGCATATGTACCAAATATTTTTGGATTCTATTGGAGTAAAACAGTAGAAGCATTCCTGTTAAAACCATATAACTATTCTATGGGAATTTTAGGTCTGGTAGTAGCAGGAACAACGTGTTACCACTTAACAAAATCGTTTAACCGAGATATGCCAGTAGACAATCAGATCAACGCCATTTCTACAATGATGTGTTCTATGATCGGATTCATGGTAGTCGCTGTAGATTCTATTAAAGATGGATTCGCATCAGGATATATGGGATCTAAAGGATTATTAACAGCATTCCTAGTAGCATTCTTTACAGCCAACCTTTACAAATTCTTTATTAAAAGAAATATTACAATTAAAATGCCAGATGCAGTTCCACCAAATATCTCTCAGACATTCAAAGATGTTATTCCCTTTGGAGCATGCGTATTATTATTAACAATCTTTGATTTCTTCTTTAGAAAACAGTTTGATATGTGTTTTGCACAGGCAGTCATTCAGGTATTCCAGCCACTGTTTACAGCAGCTGATGGATATGTTGGATTAGCAATCATTTATGGAGCTATGGCAATGTTCTGGTTCGTAGGTATTCAGGGACCAGCCATCGTAGAACCAGCAGTAGCTGCTATCTACTATGTAAATATCGCAAACAACTTACAGTTATATCAGGCAGGAGATCATGCAGCAAATATTTTAACACCAGGTGTACAGCAGTTCGTAGCAACTTTTGGTGGTACTGGAGCAACATTAATGATCACTTTGATGTTTGCATTTTTAGCAAAATCAAAAGAGTTAAGAGCTATTGGACGAGCTTCTTCCGTTCCAGTTTTATTCGGAGTAAATGAGCCAATCTTATTCGGAGCACCATTAATCTTAAACCCAGTATTCTTTGTACCATTTATTTGTGCACCAATCTTAAATGTATGGTTATTTAAGATTTTCGTTGATTATATTGGAATGAACTCATTCTTATATATCTTACCATGGACAACACCAGGTCCATTAGGACTATTCCTTGGTTGTGGTATGGCGTTAAAAGCAGCAATTTTAGCTATTGCATTACTAGTATTAGACTTTGTAGTATACTATCCATTCTTTAAAGTTTATGATCATGAGAAATGTGAAGAAGAAAAAGAAAAAGGATTAGAAGAAGTAGGTTCTGAAGAACAGCAGATTGAAGTTGATGCAGATACATTAAAATCTAAGAGAATCTTAGTATTATGTGCTGGTGGTGGAACATCAGGATTATTAGCAAATGCTCTGAAGAAAGCTGCAGAAGAGAAAAACATTCCATTAATCGCAGCTGCAGGAGCTTATGGAGCACATACAGATATCATGCAGGATTATGATCTTGTCGTTTTAGCACCTCAGGTAGCAGCTTTCTATGAAAATCTGAAGAAAGATACAGATCGTCTAGGAATTAAATGTGTAGCTTGTGAAGGAAAACAGTACATTGCACTGACAAGAGATCCAGACGCAGCAATCAAATTTGTATTTAAGATTTTAGAAGGAGATAATTAATATGAGATTACCAAAAGAGTTTATCATGGGTGGAGCAACTGCAGCATATCAGTGTGAAGGTGAATCAAAGGCTCATGGAAAAGGACGAGTAGCTTGGGACGATTATCTGGAAAAACAGGGCTGGTTCAGCCCTGATCCAGCAAGTGATTTTTATCATAAATATCCAGTGGATTTAGACTTATGTAAACAGTTTGGCGTCAATGGAATCCGTATTTCTATTGCATGGTCAAGAATTTTCCCAACAGGAGAGGGAGAAGTTAACCAGGAAGGTGTGGATTTCTACCATGCAATGTTTAAGAAATGTAGAGAAAATGGAGTAGAGCCATTTATCACATTACATCATTTTGATACACCAAATGAATTACATAAAAATGGAGATTTCTTAAATCCACATACCATCGATTGCTATGAAAGATATGCAAAATTCTGTTTTGAAGAATTCAAAGATGATATCCGTTATTGGTTTACATTTAATGAAATCTGGCCAGTATCATCTGGCCAGTACATTACAGGTACATTCCCACCAGGAGAAAAATATGATGTAGTTAAAACTGTTGAATCCATGCATAACATGATGGTTGCACATGCGAGAGCAGTCATTGCATTTGAAGAAGGTGGATATGAAGGTCAGATTGGTATTATCCATTCCCTAGAAACAAAATATCCTTATGATGAGAAAAAACCGGGAGATGTTTTAGCGGCAGAAAGAGAAGATGCACTGACAAATCAGTTCTTACTAGATGCAACATTCTTAGGATATTATTCTGAAAATACATTAAAACATATTAATTTCTTATATGAGTTAGAAAATAAAACATTTGCTCCAAAAGAAGATATGGAATTACTGAAAAAAGCTGCAGCATGTAATGATTATCTTGGAATTAACTATTATCAGAGCCACTTTGTTCAGGAATACAATGGAGAAAGCCAGATTCATCATAATGGTACAGGGGCAAAAGGAACTTCTGTATACCGATTAAAAGGAATCAGCGAGCATATGTTTAAAGAAGGAATTGATCGAACAGACTGGGATTGGTTAATTTATCCAGAAGGTTTATATGACCAGATCATGAGAATTAAAAAACAGTATCCAAATTATAAAGCAATCTATATCACAGAAAATGGAATGGGATATAAAGATGATTTCAAAGATAGTACAGTTGATGACGAACCACGTATTGATTACATCAAACGTCATTTACAGTGGATTGCAAAAGCAATTGAAGGAGGTGCCAATGTTAAAGGATACTTTGTATGGTCCTTAATGGATATGTTCTCATGGTCCAATGGATATAATAAACGTTATGGATTGTTCTATATAGATTTTGAAACACAGGAACGTTATCCTAAGAAATCAGCATACTGGTACAAAGAAGTCAGTGAAACAAAAGAGGTATAAACGTATGGTAGATTATAAAGGAGTCATTTTTGATTTCAATGGAACATTGTTCTTTGATAATGATAAACATGTATTAGCCTGGAATGAAATTTCTAGACTGCTTCGTGGATGTGATATCACAGATGAAGAATTGCATGGAAAATTTAATGGAACACCAAACGATCAGATTATCAAATATATGACGGATGGAAAGGCATCGTTGGAAGAAGTGAAAGAATATTCTTCAAAAAAAGAAGCATTTTATCGTGAATTTTGCAAAAAAGATAAAGAACATTTCCATTTAGTAAAAGGCTCAGTAGAGTATTTTGAATGGTTAACAAACCATAAGTTTCCTTACACTATCGCAAGTGCCTCAATTAAGGAAAATATTGACTTTTTCCGGGAGTCTTTCCATTTAGATAAATATATTGATCCTAAAAATCTGGTATACGATGATGGAACATATGAAAATAAAATTCAGATGTTTTTAGATGCTTCAAAGAAAATAGGAGTTGAGATGAAAGACATCTTAGTAATTGAAGATTCTTTCTCAGGAATCAAAAATGCATATAAAGCAGGATGCGGTAAGATTCTTGTCGTATGCGAAAAAGAAAAAGAAGAAGAATATAAAAATCTTCCAGGAGTTCTTGGAACAATGCAGGACTTTGAACATATTTATGATTTCTTTTAATCTATCAATCAAACCTGAAGGGTGAGTCGTTATGGGAAAAAATATGATAACTGCAGTGAATGTAATAGAAGAAAGAGAAAATGGTATTACATTCTTTGAAATGAAAAACGATGAACTTCAAATCAGGGTAACAAATCTTGGATGCCATATCCTGTCCATCTTTGCCAAGGACAGGGATGGCAAACAAGAAGATGTTGTTTTAGGATTTGAGGAAATCGAAGATTGTAAAGAAGACGGAACTTATATGGGGGCTATTGTTGGCCGAGTTGCAAATCGAATCAAAGGAGCAAGCTTTGAATTAAATGGAAAAACATATAAGCTGGCGGTGAACAATGGACCAAATCATTTACATGGTGGAGAGATTGGATTTGATCAAAAAATCTTCTGCTATGAAATCATTGAAAACGGAATATTATTTTCCTGTATCTCCCCAGATATGGAAGAAGGGTATCCTGGAACCTTAGAATTAAAAGTTAAATATTTACTGACAGGTAATAACTTAACGATGGAGTATGAAGCTTGGAGTGATGAAGATACTCTGTGCAATATTACAAACCATTCTTATTTTAATTTATCTGCAGGGAAAGAAAAAATTTATGATCATTACTTGAAGATTAACGCAGACAAAATAGCATGTGATGATGAAAATTGTTGTACAACAGGAGAATTTATGGACGTAAAAGATACTCCTTTTGATTTTCACGATTATCATAAAATTGGTGAAAGAATCAATGATGATTGTGAGCAATTAAAATTAGCATCAGGCTATGATCATTCTTTTATGGTTAAAGGAGATGAAAATCAGCTTTCTTTATATGATGAAAAATCTGGACGCAAATTGACCGTATCTACAACATTGCCTGCCATGCAAATTTATACGGGAAATTTCTTAGATGAAGGATGTAATGGAAAACAAGGAAAACCATATGAAAATCGTGACGGTGTAGCAATTGAACCTCAGTTTCTCCCAGACTCCATACATATTGAAAAGGAGCCCAAAGTGATTCTGCGAAAGGGAGAAATTTATAAAGCTACAACAAAATATATTTTTCAAGTAGATGAACAATAGATCATTGTTATTTATTTCCTATGTGCGACCAGAAAATATGATGAGATTCAGAGTGTTTTCTGGTCATTTTTTGATACCCATATTTAAGATGAAAGAAAAAATTAATGATGTGATTGTTGGATTTGGGCAGAAAATTGAAGGAATTGGAATTTCGTGCCCAGGACCACTTGATTTAATTAATGGAATTATATTAGAAACACCAAATTTACCAGGATGGAATTATTTTCATCTGACAGAAGCATTGCAACAAATTACAGGAATAAAAGTACAATTACAAAATGATGCAAATCTTGCGGGACTTGCTGAAGCGGTAATCGGAGCAGGAGCAGGAAAGAGTCATGTACAATTTCTAACAATTTCAACAGGAGTTGGAGCAGGATTGTGTATTGATGGAAAAATCTATCAAGGGGCCAAAGGATTTGCACAGGAAGTTGCAAATTGTATCTTATGGGAAGACGGACCATCTCATGGGGCATTGAAAAATGGATCTATTGAGTCAATCACTAGTGGAACAGCAATTACAACCAGAGCCCAAAATGTTGGATTGGAAGTTGCACATGCTGGAGAAGTTTACAAATTAGAAAAAGAAGGAAATGAACTTGCAAAACAGATTATGGAAGATGCATACGAATATTTGTCTAATTTTATTGCGATTTTGTATGGAGTCTTAGATCCAGATTTGTTTGTATTAAGTGGAAGTGTTGCATTAAAAATTCCAGGATTTATTGAAGAAATTGAAAAAAGAGCAAAAGAAAAGGTATTTGATGCACTGAAAGATAATGTAAAAATTGTACCAGCTGCATTAGGAGAAGATTGTGGACTGATTGGAGCAGCATGTTTAGCTTTTGAAGGTTAAGATAGTGTCAAGTGATGTATGAAAAAGCTGAGCATAAAAAATAGGCTCAGATGAACCTTGAAACCTGTAGATATTGATAACGTTAAGCTCTCCGAGGGCTTAGGGCGCTGCCCTAAGTACCCGCAAGGGACTTGTCCCTTGACCTAATATCAGACTTTGCCCGAACCCATCCTCGCCGGAAGGCAGGAAAAGGGCGCAGTTGCCCCTTTTCTGCTAAACAGGATAATCCGAGAACCCTTATGTCAAGCAACTTTCGCGGCATATCCTTGTGCGGTGCACTGTGGTATTCCACGGTTTGCGTGACAACGGTTCCGCTCCTTTTAGGCTGTGGTCCGGTTTTGAAGATTCAGGATCGTCTGTTGACCAAGGAATATAAGAAGCTGCCACTTGCCGGGCATGTTTTCGGCTCCTTTTAGCAGTTCCACCTCATTTAGGACTTTATATCCTGTGTGTTTGTGAGGACGAAGGAAATTGTAGTAAGCAACCCATAGAGCAAGGTCATAGTTGGCGCCGTCGATGTTGTCAAAGCCGTTCGTAGGTCTGTAAGAGACCTTGTATGTACGATTGAGCCTTTCAATCATCTGCTTGTATGGTCGGAATTCTTTTGACACTTCATCGTCGTTGGTAAGTCCAATTACCTGAGTGATGCTGAACTTAAATTTATCACCAAACTCATGGAAGAACTGCTGGGCAGCTAATGGATAGGCACTGTATCCATCCGCAATAAATTTAAAGTTTTTCGGAAGCTCTTTTAGATTTCGGAAAGCCATTCTCATCGCAAGGATACAGGGACCAACACCGCGATTATCAGAGATCCGGTATCCAATGATGGAACGTTTTGCAGCATCCATAATGAACCAGACGTAAGCTTTAACACCACGGATTTTGATATAGGTTTCATCAGCCGTGAAGACGGATTCGGTGCCATAATCGTAATGATCGACAAAGGGTTTGATGCAAAGAGCTGCGGATTTACAGTAGTTGGCAATGCTCTGATGAGAGATAGTGATACCGTAAAGGTCATGGAGCGCCTGCTTAGTTTTCCTGAGAGAAAGTCCAAGATTCACATGCATAGTCAGACATAGAGACATGGT
Organism: uncultured Blautia sp.; assembly: GCA_900547685.1. Lineage (GTDB taxonomy): Bacteria > Bacillota > Clostridia > Lachnospirales > Lachnospiraceae > Blautia. Next base: position 11,300 of record URHS01000062.1, read on the forward strand.
GTGGGAATCAAACTTGGTGAATTTGAGAGAAGAGGCATTCTTTGGGAGAGAGTTTAAATCCATCCGAAAGAAATCTATCGTGAATTCACGGTAGATGTAGTGAAGCTTATATTTATTTTTACCGTAATCCTCATTCAGATGCTTTTTATCAACTTTTTTCAGGTTGTGCAGATAGTAAGGACACTTAGGATTTACGCATTTATGAATAATAAAGTGTTTACGGTCTTTCTTGTGTTCAAGATTGCGGTTGCAGTGAGGACACTTTAACACGGTAGTTTTGGAAAAACGGTTATCTTTGGTTGGAGAAAAATGTGTCTGGCAGACCTTGCACAGCACTTGGGATTTTCGTTTCCCATCGTTCCACGTGAGATAGTCAACCGGCGCACCGCAAACAGGACAGTGACAGGATTTGGGGATATCACATTCCACGCGTCTGAACACAGGCTTAATGGATTTATGGTAACGCCGTTGATAGTAAGAGATGAGATCCTTCCAGTTCCATTCCTGTTTATAGGAAATGAATTTGGGGAGCTGATCAATTTTAAATTTTTGATATTTCGGAGAATGGGAATCATCGAAAGCCCACTGCTTAAGTGGGATGTATCTACAGATAAAGTTGATAAGCCAGCAAAGTTGTTTATGTTGGTATTGAATAAGTTGAAGTAAATAAAGTATAATGTCCATGAGCAATGAACTCCTTTCGTATTATGTTTGGTTGTGGTGACTACATTATACTTCAAAAAGGGAGGTCATTGCTCTTTTTATTGCAAACTCCCATAAAATCAAGGTTAAAACAATAAGACAGGTAGTAAAACTTGACACTACCTAAAACTTCTGGGAGGCATTTAGATGAAAGATCTTGTATTGTATATGACCATTGGCTATCCTGATGAAAATACTTTTTTTCAAATGCTGGATATGCTGGATGAGGAAAAAGTTCCTGTTTTGGAGCTGGGAATTCCGGTCGGGAATCCGTTTCTGGACGGTGATCTGATCAGGCAAAGCCACAAGCAGGTGCTCGATTCAGGAATTGGCAGGGAAAAGATCGTAAGGTGGCTGCAGAAAATACGGAGAGAGTATAAATTCCGTATCATACTAATGACGTATAAGGAGGGTATGGAAAAGTTTTGTTTATCTGAACTGGACAGAAAATTATACGACGGCATTTTATGTGTGGATGAAGTGATAAGGGCAGATAGCGGGATGA
>URHS01000063.1 GCA_900547685.1 uncultured Blautia sp.
ATGCTGACAGGTATGATATTAGGTGTATTAGTAGTGCCTGTTATCTTGTCTTCGTATGTGCCTGTCAGAGCACTTAATTGGGCACACCATCTGTTTTTTGTCTTTACGGCAGATTTAAAAATAGTGGTAGTTATCTGTTTAATTTTAGGAACAGTCGTTTTTCTGATGACACGAAGGGAGCGAAAAATATGAAGAAGTTAAAAATTATTCCATTTTTCTTTCTGGCGGTCTTACTGCTTCTTACAGCATGCAGCAGTAAACAAGGGACAGAAGAAAAATCGAAAGCAGACAGGTTTCAAGATGAAAGAGAATATTTAATTATGGCAAGTTTGACGGAGTCTGATAAAGGAATATATGGAGTTGAAATGGGAGAAGAATATAGTCCTATCTTTTTTGTGGATAAAGCAACCAGTAAAAAAACAATATTATGTCAGAAGGTTAATTGTAAACATAATTCTGAAGAATGTCCGGCAGTTGAGAACGGAATTGTAGGATGTATGGCATATTCAAATGGCACATTATATTTCATGGTTCAAAAACTTGAAAAGGAAGAGTTGGAACTTCAATTGTATTCTATGAAAGAAGATGGCAGTGGCAAGAAAAAATTACATACTTTTAAAAATGCACAGATTTTTCCTAATCAGGCAGGTTTGTATAAAGGGAAAATTGTGATATCTGTTCAAACACAAAAAGAATTGGAAGACGGAAGTGGTTTGACTACGGCAGAGCCATCGATTGTAATGTATGATTTGAAAACAAAAAAGGAAACGGTTTTGCTTAATGGAGCTGAAAATGAAGGGAAGTATACAGTTCCATGCGGAGGAAGCGAAAACGGAATATATCTTGTGCAGATACCGTGGGAAGATACAGCACAGGAACAAGAATGTGATTATTTAAGATATGATTTTGAAACCGGAAAGTTAAGTGAAGTATATAAGACAACTGTATCCAATATGCAGATCATTAAAAATGATATACTTTATTTGCAATCAGAAGGAAAAAAGCAGTTGGAAAGGTATAATATAAAAACACAGGAAAAAAAGGTTGTATTGGAATGGCAAGAGGATGCAGATGAAATCTGGGCAAGAGAAGATTATATGGAATTTCGGAAAAATGTAGAGGAAGGAGAGAGAAAAAAGATATATTGTAACTGGTATGATTTTGAAGAAGAAAAATATTTGTTTGATGGATATCAGGATTTGAATAAAATTAAGGTAAAAGATAAAACAGAGAATGGATATTGGGTTTATAAAGAAGGAGAACCTTATTTCTATCATCTGGAAGATGGAAGGTGGCAGGAAATTGAAGAAATCAAATAAAGAACCGTAAAGGAAATTGTTATTGTTTATACCTCTGAGTGTCCTGGTGTAGTGTGTGGGCGCTTGGGGGTTTTATTTTGCTAATAAAGCTTCGTTACCTTTTTTGTTGCTGGAAAAAAGAGAAAGGGGTATAATCAAAAGAACGTTTTGTGAGGGATCACAAAACGTTCTTTTTTTGGTTGTCTTGTATATATTTTTCCATTTGTTTACGAGGGAGTTTTTTATAAAAGGAAAAATCTCTGCATCCTTATAGGAATGTATATTTTGCTTCTTTTATTTGTGTCTCATGATGCCTGGCTTTATGATACGACCATTGCAAAAATTACAAAAGTACAAACAGAAAAGACAGGAGAGAAAGAAGCTGTAAGGGGGGATGAGGAGATTTATTATCGCCAGACAATGCAGGGGATTATATTGAATGGAAAATGGAAGGGAAGTAAAATTACACTGAAAAATGAATATTCTTATTCCGGAGTAACGAACCAGAAATACCATAGAGGAGACAAGGTTTTTATTCACACCAGTGAGAATGGAGAAAATCTGTCAGGAAAAATAAAAGGATTAAAAAGAGACACTTATTTGGCGGCGGTAGGAGGAATGCTGCTGCTTTTGCTGATTTTGATTACAAAGAGACAGGGGATTTATACGATAAGTACCATGATTTTTAACACTGCAGTCTATGCAGTGGGGTTTCATTTTTATTTGAAAGGCAGCAACATGATTGAAATCTGCAATATCATGGTGTTGTGTTTTACTTTTGGAACAATTTTTCTTCTAAATGGATTTCATAAGCGAACCTGGGCGGCAGTCTGTTCAACTATCTGTGTCTTTTCGGTTATTATGGGAATCTTTCATTTTGTTATATATTTGTATGGTGATGTGGACTACTCGTCTATGGAATATCTGGGAAGCGTGGAAAATCCTGCACAGATGTTTGAGGCAGAGGTTATGCTGGCCGGACTTGGAGCAATTATGGATGTAGCAGTAACTATATCAGCAGCTACAGGTGAACTTATCCGGAAAAAACCGGATATTAAGTTTTTATCACTGTTTCGCTCCGGCAGAGAAATCGGATATGATATTATGGGAACTATGCTCAGTGTGTTGCTTTTTACTTTTGGAAGTGGCTTAATTCCCGGATTTCTCATTCGAATGAATAATGATATTTCCTTTTTATCAAATATACGGTATCATATTCCGTTTGAAATTTGTCGATTTCTCATAGAAAGTATCGGAATTGTTTTGGCAATCCCAATTTCAATTTTTGTATCTGCAGTTTTTTTAAAGATACGGTTTAGGAGGGAAAAATGACAGGAATACTTGTTTTAATACTGTTTCTTCTCATGGTTGCAGTAGGAGGAGAAAGAGGGGCAATTGCTGTTTTAGTACTATGTGGAAATATTCTTGTTCTGTCGGGAACCATCATTTTACTGGCAAAGGGTTATCCTGTTTTTCTAGTTGTTTTTTTGGCAGCAGTGATAATCAGTTATATATCTTTAATGAAACAGAACGGGAAAAATGTGAAAACTTTTGCGGCATTTGCAGCAGTGACAGGGGTTATGTTTGGATTAAGTATCCTTATTTATTTGCTGGTGTGGAAGGCGCAAGGCGGGGGACTGAATGAAATACAGTCTATGCAGGAAGATATTATGTACTTTTATGAGTCTGATCTTCATATCAATATGCTGAGGATAGCGGTGTCTGTAACCATATTAAGTGCTTTGGGTGCGGCAATAGATACTGCATTATCTGTAACTTCTGCAGTTTATGAAGTAAAACAGCATCGGCCGGAATTATCTCAAAAAGAATTGTTTGATTCCGGTATGCAGGTGGGAAAAGAGATTATAGGAACTACGGTAAATACATTGCTTTTTGTTTATTTAGGAGACTCCATGCTATTATTTGCCTATTTAAAAAAGGGTGGATATACTATAGAAACTATTGTTAATTCTCGATTTTTGTTTCAGGAGCTGTCTGTAATGCTTTTTGGAGCAGTGGCTTGTGTGTTGATTGTTCCTTTTGCAGCCTATTGCGTAGCTTATGCTCTTTCAAATGAAAGTGGATTAAAAAAATCTAAATTTCTTCATAAGAATTGACAAAAATAGTAAACTTATGCCATTATAGAAACTGGCAATAGGTTGAAATGAAAAAAAGAAGGAAAAAAGATGAGTGAACAATTACTGGAATTAAAAAATATAAAAAAGGGATTTGGAGAAACCGATGTTTTAAATGGAATTACTTTGTCCATAAAAAAGGGAGAATTTATTACCTTTTTAGGTGCCTCCGGATGTGGTAAAACAACAACTTTGCGTATTATTGCCGGTTTGGAAACACCGGATAGCGGAACTGTATTTTTAGATGGAAAAGATGTTACATCGGTTCCGCCTAATCAAAGAGATGTAAATACAGTTTTTCAAAATTATGCACTGTTTCCTCATTTAAATGTAGAAGGAAATGTGGGATACGGGCTGAAAATTAAGAGAGTGCCGAAAGCAGAAATTAAGAAAAGAGTAGCAGAAATATTAGAATTAGTGCAACTGACAGGATATGAAAAACGTATGCCCTCAGAGCTTTCAGGAGGGCAAAAACAGAGGGTAGCCATTGCAAGAGCACTGGTAAACAGTCCCAAGCTTTTACTTTTAGATGAACCTTTGGGAGCATTGGATTTGAAACTTCGTCGTACCATGCAGATTGAGTTAAAACGATTACAGAAAAAGCTGGGGATCACCTTTTTATATATTACTCATGATCAGGAAGAAGCCATTAATATGTCAGACAGAATTGTAGTAATGAAAGATGGCAGGTTTGAACAGATTGGAACACCGGATGAAATTTATAATCATCCCCAAACCAGTTATGTGGCAGATTTTGTAGGAAATGCAAATGTGATTTCCGGAATGGTACAAAAAGTAACACAGACGGAAGCACAGGTACTTATGGAAAATCAGATAATGTATGCAGAACCGGCTGCCGGAATTCGTGAGGGAATGAAGGTGAGTTTGGCAGTACGCAGAGAGAACTTAAAGGTTTGTACAGAGTGTAAGGAAGGTCTGGAGGCTGTCTTGGAAGATAAATCTTTTACAGCGGGGCAGCTTCATCTGACATTAAAGTTGAAATCAGGGAAAACACTGGTGTCCTGCAGATATGGTATGGATGCAGATTTAAAAGCAGGTGAAAAGGTCTGTGTGGGTTGGAAACCGGAGCATGCTGTATTTGTGGATTTAGAGTAGGAGGCTGGAAGATGAAAAAGAAAAAATCAGGTTTGTTTCTTACTGTACTTCCCCTTTATCTTTTTACTTTATGTTTTGTGGTAGGTCCTCTCCTTTATATGGTGGCACTGAGTTTTGCTACTAATGGAATCGGTTCTTCTACAATATGGAGTTTTACTTTGGAAAATTATAAAAAGATTGCAGAGCCTGTGTATCTGAAAAGCTTTGTGCAGTCTTTTCAGCTGGCTATTACCAGCACGCTGCTGATTGTCCTGATGGGATATCCTTTTGGATATTTTATGGCAAAGCTTTCTGCTAAATGGAAGAAACGAATGATGCTCTTGATAATGATACCTTTTTGGACAAGTTCTTTAATTCGCATGTATGGCTGGATTTTAATCTTACAGGCTAAAGGTGTTTTAAACGGTTTTCTGATGAAACTGGGGCTGATTGAAGAGCCATTAAAAATTCTTTATTCTTATCCTGCTGTAGTTATTGGTATGGTTTATGCTCTTTTGCCTTTTATGGTGCTGGCAGTATATTCCAGTGTGGAGAAAATGGACTGGTCTTATGTGGAAGCAGCAAGAGATTTAGGTGCAAATGCCATAAAGGCATTTTTTACAGTTACCTTTAAGCTTACTTTGCCGGGGCTTTTGACAGGAGTTATTCTTACCTTTATTCCTTCTATGGGGTTATTTTTCATAGCAGATATTTTAGGTGGAAATAAGATTGTACTGGTGGGAAGTGTGATTCAGGATCAGCTTACCAGAGGAAGTAATTGGCCTTTTGCAGCGGCTCTTGCTGTAGTCTTGATGATGCTTACTTCCCTTATGATGTTTGTATATAGAAAAATTACTCATGTAAAGGATTTGGAGGGATTATTTTGAAAAAGAAATGGAAATGGTCAAATTTTTATTTGGCAATTATGATTTTGCTGATGTATTTTCCCCTTGTTATGGTAGTGATTTTTTCCTTTAATGAGTCCAGACTTTCAGCTAACTTTACAGGCTTTTCTCTGAAATGGTATGAGACTTTAGCGAATGACAGAGATTTAAAGGAGGCGCTTCTTAACAGTATTTTACTTGGAGTTTTAAGCTGTGGGATTTCTGCGGTAATTGGAACTTTGGGGGCTGTGGGAATGGCAAGAGTGAAATACAAAAGTAAGGGAATGATGGAATATCTTTCTACAATTCCTATTATGATACCGGAAATTATTCTGGGGATGGTTTTTCTTGTGTTCTTTTCTATGTTAAATCTGCCTTTTGGTATGATAACACTGGTAATTGCACATACTACGTTTTGTATTCCATATATTTTTATGATGGTAAAAGCACGATTAGTGGGAATTGATAAATCCCTTGAAGAGGCGGCGAGAGATTTAGGCGCAGGACCGATTAGAACTTTTTTTGATATTACCATGCCTCTCATTGCACCGGCCGTCTTATCAGGAAGTTTACTGGCATTTGCCATGTCTTTTGATGATGTGGTTATCAGTATTTTTGTAAACGGACCAAGGTTGAACACGTTGCCGGTAAAAGTTTATGCACAGTTAAAAACAGGAGTAACACCGGAAATTAATGCTCTTTGTACCATTATTTTAGTAGTAATTACAGTAGTTTTGCTTCTTTCCTCATTTTTGAGTAAGAGAGCAGAAAAGAAATATTGATATTTAGAAAGTGAGATGTGAAAATGAAGAAAAAAATAGTTTCTATGATTTTATGCACAGTTTTAGCAGGAAGTATGCTGGCAGGCTGCGGAGAAAAAAAGACAGAGGACGATAAAGAACTGGTGCTCTATACATGGGAGGGCTTGTTTCCTCAGGAAGTTCTGACAGATTTTGAAGATGAAACAGGTATTCGCATTATCAGCTCTAACTTTGACGCTAACGAAACCATGCTGGAGAAGGTGCAGCAGTCTGATGGAAAAGATTACGACCTTGTAATCGGTGACGACTATATTATTGAGCAGATTGTAAACAATGGGCTGGCAAAAGAGCTGGATAAAGAAAAACTGAAAAATTATAACAATATAAATCCACTGTATCAGAGCCAGTTTTATGATCCGGAAAATAAATATACGATACCACACGGAGCAGGTATTCCTTTGATTGTATACGATCCGGAACAGGTGGATTTTGAAATTCAGGGTTATGAAGACTTATGGAATCCAGCATTGGAAGATAAAATTGCAACTATTGCCAGCTATCGTGCAGTGGAAGGTATGGTTCTTCTTACTATGGGAAAAAGTATGAATGAAGAAGACCCTGCTGTTATCAAAGAAGCAGGAGAAAAATTAAAAGAACTGGCACCGAATATCCGTATGATTCAGGATACAAACACGCAAAATGCTCTGTTAAATGGGGAAGCTTCTGTAGGCATTTTGTATACTTCACAGGTAATTGCAGCTTTGGCAGAAAATCCTGACTTAAAAGTAGTTTATCCGAAAGAAGGGTTAGGATTTGGAATTATGAATTTCTTTATTCCGAAAAATGCTCCGGATACAGAAGAAGCTTACGCATTTTTAGATTACATTTTAGAGCCGGAAGTAGCAGCACAATGCTTTGATTTTGTAGGATATTATTGTACAAATAAAGCGGCAGATGAACTGGTAAATCCTGATTTGGTTGTTCCGGACTCTGTGACAAAAGGAGAAATTATTCAGAATGTAAGTGCAGAGGCAGAAGAAGTATATAATCAGAACTGGACAGAATTTAAAGCAGCCTGCGACTAAGCTTTCGGAGGTACATAAAGTTGGAAGAATGTAGAAAAGAGGGTGCTTTGGCATCCTCTTTGCCGCCTTATGCCTATTCTCCGTGGAAGGCAGGACGAAGCAAAGAGGAGCAAAGAGAGTTTACGGAAATAGAAGAAATAGAGATACCTCAGGGAATAGAAAGTCTGGGAAAGTATACTTTTTATGGATGCAGAAACTTAAAAAATTTAAAGCTGTTTGGTGATATCAAAGAGATTGGAGGGGGTTCCTTTACAGGATGCTCTTCTCTTAGAAAGTTAGTAATGTTTTTAAAAGAAGAAGGGACTTCTTGTATCAAAGACGTTGTCAGTGAAACCTTTCATGAGATGTATGTAAGTATATTTTTTTTGAACACAGAACAAAGAGTAGAACTGCTTTTTCCTGAATATTATGAAGAAGGCGTGGAAAATACACCTGCCAGAATTTTGGAAACGCATTTTCACGGGTGCGGCTACAAATACCGCCAGTGCTTTACGGACAAGAAAGTAGATTATAAGCGGTATGACAGTTTGTTTTCCACAGCTTTGGTGTATGAAAAAGAAGAAATTTTAATTCCTATGGCAGTAGGAAGGATTTTATATCCCTATCAGCTTTCCGAAGAAGCCAGAAAGAATTATGAGAATTATGTGAGAGAAAATCTGGAAAAATGTGTATGTTTTTATCTGGAAAATCCTAACTGGCATGAAGTATATGAGCATTTCAGCAGGAAAAACTTTTGGAGCAGAGAAGTTCTGGAAAACATTATAGAGGAAGCTTCCAGAAAGAAAGCAGTGGACATTGTCGGATATCTCATGGAAGAAAAGAGAAAGAAATTTGCAGGAAAGGAGAAAAAATTTGAGCTATGAAAAAGAGAAACGCATAGAGGAAATCAATCTGAAAATTCTGGTGTCAGCCAGAAATGAGCTGTATCTTCATCTACGATTTTTGGATGTTGCTTTATCTACTTTGCACTATCAGATGGATACAGAAACAGATACCATAGGAACAGATGGAATTGGACTTTATTATCATCCTGCTTATCTGGGTGGTTTGTATCGAGATGGTCGAAGAGAAGTAAACAGAGCTTATCTTCACGTAATTCTACACTGTATTTTCGGCCATTTATGGAAGAAAATAGAGCATCGAAAAAAACGTGCGTGTCAATATCTGGATAGAGAAATCGTGGATATTCTTTGGAACACAGCCTGTGATATTGCAGTAGAGTCTGTGATAGACAGTCTGCCTTTTCATTGTGTGAAAAAGCCTATGAGCAGGGAGAAAAAGAATTTATACGCATGGTTGAAAAAACGAAGAAAAGTGCTTCATGCAGAAGGAACTTTTCAGGAACTTATAGAGAAAAAACCTAATATGGAAACTGCAAAAATGTGGGAAAGAGAGTTTTATACAGATAATCATGGAATCTGGCAAAGAAGAAATAAAAATCAGGCGCCTAATGAAAGACCGAAGGAGAAATGGGAAGATATTCGTGATAAAATGGAGACGGAGATGGAAACCTTTGGACAAGATTTGTCAGAGGGGTCTCCTGGATTTTTAGAACAGATTAAAGTAGAAAACAGGGAAATTTTTGATTATAGGAATTTTTTGAAAAAATTTGCTGTGATAAAGGAAGAAGTACATTTAGACCCAGATGCTTTTGACTATGTATTTTATAGTTATGGCTTGTCGGTTTATGGAGATATGCCGCTGATTGAGCCACAGGAAACGAGAGAAGTAAAAAAGATAGAGGAGTTTGTCATTGCCATTGATACATCCATGTCCTGCTCCGGGGAGGCAGTGAAAAGGTTTTTACAGGAAACTTATGGAATATTAAAGGAAGAAGAAAGTTTTTTCAGGAAGATTAATATTCACATTCTTCAGTGTGACGAAAGAATTCAAAAAGATGAAAAAATTACTTCAAAGGAAGAGCTGGAGGACTATATGAATAATCTGGAGCTGGCAGGACAGGGAGGTACGGATTTTCGCCCTGTTTTCTCCTATATTCAGAAGCTGCAGGAAAAAAAGGAGCTGACAGGATTAAAGGGACTTTTATATTTTACAGACGGACAGGGGATTTTTCCCGATAAAATGCCGCCTTATGATACTGCTTTTATCTTGATGCAGAAGGATTATCAGGAAGTGGAGGTGCCGCCATGGGCAATGAAAATTTATATACAGGAAGAAGGAGCAGAGTATGAATATTAAACGTGCAAAACAGGAAATCAAAGATACTATAGAAGCATATTTATTAAAGGATGAACGGGGAGAATACTGTATTCCTTCTGTCAGACAAAGACCTGTTCTTTTAATGGGACCGCCGGGCATTGGAAAAACACAGATTATGGAGCAGATTGCCAGAGAATGTAAGATTAATCTGGTATCCTATACCATTACTCATCATACAAGGCAAAGTGCCATGGGCTTGCCTTTTATTCGAGAAAAAGAATATGGGGGAGAAAATCATTCTGTAACAGAATACACCATGAGTGAAATTATTTCTGCGGTGTATGATAAGATGAAAGAAACAGGAATAGAAGAAGGTATTTTATTCATTGATGAAATTAACTGTGTATCAGAAACTTTAGCTCCTGCCATGCTGCAGTTTTTACAGTGTAAAACTTTTGGAAATCAGCAGGTGCCAAAAGGCTGGGTGATTGTAACGGCAGGAAATCCTCCAGAGTATAATAAGTCTGTTCGTGAATTTGATGTGGTGACTTTAGACAGAATAAAAAAGATAGAGGTACAGGAGAATTTCAGTGTATGGAAAGAATATGCTTATGAAACAGGTATTCATCCGGCAGTGATTTCCTATCTGGATATTCGTAAAGAAAATTTTTATCGAATGGAAACCAGTGTGGATGGAAGAATGTTTGCTACTGCCAGAGGTTGGGAGGATTTATCTGAGCTTTTATATGTGTATGAAAAACTTGGAAAAATAGTGGACAGAGAAGTAATTATACAATATATTCAGCATTGGAAAATTGCAAAAGACTTTGCAAATTATCTGGAACTATTTGAAAAATACCAGACAGATTATCAGATTGATGCAGTTCTTGACGGAACTTTCGCAAGCTTTGCAGTAGAAAAACTTCGTATGGCAGCTTTTGATGAACGTTTTAGTGTCGTGGGACTTTTTATTGGAAAATTGAATGAAAAATTCCGAAACTATCATGATAATGAAGAATATATGGAAAAGCTATTTGATTTGCTGAAAAACTGGAAAGAGGCACTTTCGGATGAGCGGAAAGCATCTGTCTCTATGGGTGATATTCTGGATATGGAAAATCAGAAGCTGGAGGAGAAGAAAATTGCCGGACTGCTTACAAAAGAAAAGGAATATATTTGGTTAAGAGTTATTGAGCGTTTCAGAGAATATAAGGATACAGCTGATACGCTGGATATTGTAGGGGAAAGTAAAGAAGTGATTTTTGATACCGTAAAAGAAAAATTTCAGGAAGAAAAGGAAAAGAGAGAAAAAGGTATTGAAAATCTTCGTGACAATTTGCAAAATACTTTTGACTTTTTGGAATCAGCTTTTGCAGACGGACAGGAAATGGTTATATTCGTGACAGAGCTTAATACCAGTCCGTACAGCTTAGAATTTATCAATGAACACGGATGTGACAGCTATTATAAGTACAATAAAAAACTGTTATTCCATGAAGAATATGCAGAAATTTTAAATGAATTAGAGGAAATTGAGCAGGAATTATAAAGGAAGACAATAGGGGGATAAAACATGATGGTAATCTGGATTATAATTGCCTTATGTGGCATTTGCTCGTTGATTTTGCTATCAGGAAGAGGCAGTATTTTAATCGCCGGTTATAATACCATGTCAAAGGAAGATCAGGAGCAATATGATGAAAAAAAGCTTTGCCGTATTACAGGAGTGGGTATGCTGGTTATTACTATACTTACGGCAATTCTGGAAGCTTTTGGTGAAAAGATACCGGATTGGTTCTGGATATTCTATGCTGTTTTGGTCATCCTTATTGCGGTAGGGATTATGATTTTAAGTAATACGGTCTGCAAGATAAAAGAAAATACAGGAAGCAAGAAGAAAAGCTATAATAAAGTAGTTATTTGCGTTACAGCAGTATCTATGGTGTTTTCTATTTTGATTATGGAAATTGTTTTCAGTAAAGGTAAGATTGAAATTGCTGTATCAGCAAACAGCCTTGACATTCAAGGGTATTGGTGGAGCGATTATGAGATAAAAACAGAAGAGATTGAGAAAGTAGAGCTTATAGAGAATTTTCAGACAGGAACAAGAACCAATGGATTTTCCGGTGCGAATTTATTGCAGGGAGAATTTAAAAATAAAGAACAGGGAAAATATACTTTGTATGCGTATAAAGATTGCAAAACTTACATAATCCTGCACACAAAAAAAGGAGATGTGGTAATAAACGAAAAATCAGAAGAAGAGACAAGAGAACTCTATCATGAAATAGAAAAAACTTTAAAATAATGGTCTCTCCGTGGCAATGACATAACGTAAAGTTAATTGCAAAAACTGCTAAGTCTGATATAATTAAGTTAAAAAGCGTGAACGGGGAGATGTAGGTGTCAGAAATACGAAATCTAGGTAAAATAAATACAAAAATTCTTGAAAAAGAATTTGGAAAGATACAGACAGATGAGATTATCGTAACCATGAACGTATAGACCATATTAAAGAACGACATCCAGAAGATTATAATTTGTTTGAAAAGTATGGAAAAGAAAGTGTTTCCTCTCCAGATTTAATTATAAAAGACGTGAAGAATAAAAGTACCGTATTTATGATAAAAAAATTGCCAGAAACAAACTTGAACGTGGTAGTACGAGTAGTTCTTGAAACAGATAATAGTAAATGGAAAAATTCTGTTATGACATTTTACAGAATTCGTGAAAGAAATCTAAAAAAGTTAATAGAGAAAAATGGAGTGCTTTACAAAAAGGAATAGCCAGTATATAATCTCATCTTTGACAGTTGAAAAATGAAAATGCGGCTACAAGCCCAATAAACATGGGCACTGTAGCCGTTTTCTTATTTGCAACGATATGTGCTATTTTTCTATATGTGCTATTTTTTCTGTTTTGTTTCTTTTATGATCGTCCTCATAGTAGATTTGCGTGTGAATTCATAATCCGTGCGAAACCCAAAGGAACTATGTAGTTTGTCTGTTATCTTTGTGCGTTTGTAAGAAGGAATGTAGCCACTGTCTTTGGATAAAAGTGTAACATTCATAT
>URHS01000064.1 GCA_900547685.1 uncultured Blautia sp.
TTAGGGCTATGCCCGAAACTGAAAAACCACCCGCTAGGCGGGTGGATATTTATTTGAAAAGTGTTATTTTTTTAAATCTTCTACAGTACCTAAGAATAGAGGCACTTCCGTTTCTAAGTCTACGATACCACAGATAAATGGACGGTCAAAGCGTAACTCAATCAGCTCATTTGGCAACATGGCACTGCTTTCCATTATTTCTGCCACAGTGACAGCAGCAGCCTCAGTGCCTTTTTCGTTGACTTTTAGAACTGTTTTGTGTATCACATCTCCAATGAAAATAGGATTATTGGAGGTAGTAGACCCCATAGCGGTGAAATCAGCAGTGTAAGGGTCAAAAGCTTTGGTAAGATTCATTGATGCTAGAATATCTGTAAGAGAAGCTTCCCACTCTATTTCATATTTTGGGACAGTTAAGGACATCATTTGTTTTTCACGGTTATCTAAAAGGGATTTTACGGTTTTTTCATCCCAAACGGATAGATAGTCGGAGAGCCCCATTCCTTCTTTGGGGAGCATAAGTAAAAAACCTAGGCGCCCATCATCATAAGGCAGAAGTACGCCAGAACCATTGGTATGAGAAAGATACCATTCTTCACGCATGCCATTGTACATTCCCTTTGGATGGGAAATTGTGCCATCGGCAGCAGTAAAATCCATTTCCCAGTCAGAGTGAGGCGCTTCAAAAGGTGCTTCAAATTTATTTTGAAGGTAGATAGCGTTGACTAAAGCCATAATGGAAAGCTCAGAGAAATTGTCTACGGTTTTAGGAATTAGTCCATCGGTGGCTTGGCTAACCCAGTCATTTACTGCCTGTACTGTGGCAGCGTTTTGGAGGTCAGCCTGATAAAGTTCAGCCCCATAATTTTGCTGGCATTGGGCAACAAAATCATCTTTCAAGGTAAGAGCAGGATCATACCACAGGCTGTTGACAAAGGCGGACTTAGTAGAACCACCCAAATTAGAATATTCCTGTAAAGCTTTTGTACAATATGCATTAAGAGTATCTAAATCCATGCCAAATAGTGTTTGGAATTCTGCAAGAGTATCTCCTGCACTTCCATTTGCAGTCATACTCAGGGTAACTGCAACAGAAATAGGAGCTACAAGAGTATTTTCTCCTTCTTTTCGAGATTGACATAGCAATTTCACGGCAAAAGAAGAGTATCCTTCTTGTGCTTTATCTGTGGTTGTAAGTTGAGGGATATCCACATTTATAGGTTGCTTTTGTACTTTTTGGATATTGGGTGGTGTGGCAGAACAACCCGTCATCAAAGTGAGACAAAGAAATAACGATAGAAAGTACTTTTTCATAATAAAACCTCCAATCATATAGATTATAAAATATTTAAAAATGAGATTTCCCTATGAGCTTCAATCTTTTGTATACTTTACTTGAATAAAGTATATCATAAACTTCTGGATAATTCTATCTTTGCTTTATTAAAAAATAGGAGTAAAATCGAAATTTATGAAAAAATCGAAAAAAATGAGATATTTCATTCTAAATCCGTAGTATAAAGGTAAGAGAGAAGGGAGGAATGGATTATGAAATCGAAAGTATTGTTAATATGCATGGGAATTGTTTTATCTTTGGCAGGCTGTGGAAATAGAGAAAAAGAAATTGAAATTTCTGAAGTGATGGGTTGTTATACGATTGATGTGCATTCTTATGAAGCGCTTGCAGGAAATGCAGACTATGTTATGATAGGAAAAGTGGTGGATGAGTTAGGAGTTGATTATAAATGGCCAGTCATGAAGGAAAATGAAGATGGCACACAGACAGAATTAACCAAACCATATACAAAATACAGCGTTGAGGTGATAGAGAACTTAAAAGGAGAGTTTTCTCAGGAAGAACCAATAATCATAACCAAAAAAGGTGGAATAACAAAGGACGGAAAATTTTGTAAACTGCATGAAAGTGATACCTTACCTGTAAAAGGAAATGAATATGTATTTTATGTTTATGCACAGGAAGACGGAAGAAATTTAGTTGCCGGTCCCAATTCTTCTATCCCATTAAGCGATAATCACAAAGAATTGTCTACGATAAGTGAGAATGCTATGTTGGATAGGGAAAGTATTTTGGAAAAAGTAAGAAACGGCGTTGCAAATCAAATCGAAACAGACAGAGAAAAAAGAACTTCAAAAGATGATGTTTCTGTAAAGTAGATAAATAGGCATTACGAAAGGTGGGAGATATAGACTCTCACCTTTTTGTGTAGGAGGGCAACAAAAGCAGATGAATGATTGGGGGAAAATGTGGTATAATGTTTGCACGATGTGCAAACCAAGCTGACTATATCAGCTTGCCGCCCCAAGGTGTCGGATTATACCGGCAATCCACGACTTGTCGAGGAAATGCTCTAACGAGCGCTTCCTCATCTGCGTACGTGGTATAATGTTTGCACATGATAATGTTTACAAAATAGGAGATGAGAACGTATGTGGTTTGTTTTTGCTTTACTATCTGCAATTTTCGCAGCGCTTACTTCAATCCTTGCAAAAGTGGGGATTAACGGAGTAAATTCTAATCTGGCAACAGCAATTCGAACCGTTGTTGTAGTAATCATGGCATGGGGAATGGTTTACTTGACGAACACACAGCATGGAATAAGCGGAATAAGCAGAAAAAGTTGGATTTTTCTTATTCTTTCAGGACTTTCTACAGGAGCATCATGGCTGTGCTATTATAGGGCATTGCAAATAGGAGAAGCATCGAAGGTTGTGCCTGTTGACAAGTTAAGTGTGGTAATTACAATTGTTTTGGCAGTAATATTTTTACATGAAAAGCTTACAATAAAATCTGTCATAGGTTGCGGACTGATTACCTTAGGAACATTATTTATGGTGATGTAAGTATTTTAAGAAAAAAACAGATGAAGAGAACTTCAAAATGTGGTAGAATACCCCATTGTATGAGTGTGAAAAATAGAAGGGTGAACAGATGTTAATACAATACGGATTTTATATTGCATTAGGTTATTTGTCAGGAAGCCTGATGTTTGGATATGCAGTGCCGAAACTTATTAAAGGAATTGATGTGAGAAAAGAAAGCAGTGACGGAAATCCGGGAACTGCCAACGCCTTTCTTTGTGGCGGAGCTTTGTGCGGAATTTTAGTTTTGTTGGGAGATATTCTGAAAGGAATATTGCCTGTATATCTGGCAGGAAAACATTTGGGTACAGAATTTATGGGGTTTGCGCTTGTTATGGCAGCGCCTGTGTTTGGTCATGCGTTTCCCTTGTCAGGAGGAAAGAAAAACGGAGGAAAGGGAATTGCAGTTTCCTTTGGAGTGCTTATTGGCCTATATCCGTTCTTGACAAATTTGTGGCTTTTGATTTTTTGGTATCTGCTGTTTTCCGTGGTTATTCGTATTAATCCACATAGCTATCGGACACTGATTACCTATATTTGCTGGACGGTCAGTGCTTTGATTTGTAAAGTAGAGCCTGCTTTTTGCATAGGAAATATGTTGATTTCCTTTGTGATTGTAGATAAGCATAGCGCAGATTTAAAGAACAGAAAAGAAAGACAAATATGTTTTGGAATTAGGAGAGCAAATCGATGAAGGTTTTAATTTTATCCTGTAAAACAGGAGGCGGACATGATGCAGCAGGATTGGCAATGAAGGAGGCGCTGGAAGCAAAAGGACATGAAGCAATTTTGTTGGATTATCTTACCTTAGCGGGACAAAAAGTGTCTCAGACAGTGGGAGATGTGTATGTAAATACGGTAAAAACAGCGCCTCATGTTTTCGGAGCAGTTTATAAGCTGGGTATGATAATCAGCAAGATAACGAAGAAATCTCCGGTGTATTATGTAAATGCCAAAATGGGAAAATACCTGCAGAAATATCTGGAAGAAGAAAAATTTGACGCTCTTTTAATGCCTCATTTATACCCTTCGGAAACCCTTACTTATATGAAAAGACAGGGGATAGAATTGCCGTTGATGGCAGCGATTATGACAGATTATACCTGTATTCCTTTTTGGGAAGAAACCAGGTGTGATTACTATATAGTACCTCATGAGGATGTTGCAAAGGTTTGTGAAAAGCGTGGAATACCGGAAGAAAAGCTGCTTTCCATAGGTATTCCGGTCAGTGATAAATTTACAAAAACAGCGGAAAAATCTAAGGTGAGAGAGCACTTAAAACTACCGAAGGACAGAAGACTTTTTCTGGTGATGGGCGGCAGTATGGGAGCCGGTGATTTGGAAAAACTGACGATGCAGTTAGAAAAAAAACTGGAAGTTTCAGATGAAATTATTGTTATTTGTGGAAATAATAAAAAGATTTTTCAGAAGATGAAGAAGGATTATCAACACCATGAAAACATACATATTGTGGGACAGACAAAGCAAATGTCCTTATATATGAAAGCCTGTGATATTCTGTATACAAAGCCGGGAGGATTAACTTCTACTGAGGCAGCAGTTTCCGGTATTCCTATTGTACATACCTCACCGATACCGGGTTGTGAAACAGAAAATAAGAAATTTTTTGTGAAATATGGAATGTCCATTGCACCGAGAACAATAGAGAAACAGGTAGAAAAAGGAATAGAACTTTTAAATAATCCGGAGAAAATTCAGAAGATGAAAGCAGCACAAAAAATCTATGTAGATAAAAATGCAGCACAGAAAATCGTAGAACTGTTAGAAAAACATAGTATAAAAAAATAAAGCAAGGAGTAAGAAAGACTGTTATTTGGCAGTCTTCTTTTAATTCCACGGAAAAATTTTTCTTGTGAAATTAAATTCTTGACAAATCAATTATAAGAAATTAAAATATCAGTTGACTTATCAAGAAAGGAGCGGATTATGGAAAACAGAGCTTTGGGTAAGAGCATTGCGATTTTGCATCGCAGAGAACAGAAATATATGATTTCAAAAATGAAAGAGCTGGGAATAGGTTATTCCGGCTATAATTTTCTGCTTTATCTGGAAATTCATTCAGGAAGCAGTCAGAAGGAAATGTGTGAAGCGCTGGCAGTGGACGAGGCTCTGGCAGTCAGAACAATGAAACGGCTGGAAGAGACAGGGTTTATTATTCGCAAAAAATCGGAAAAAAACGGAAGATGTTACGAAATTCATCTGACAGAAAAGGGGGCAGACACCGTTCCAAAGCTGAGATCGTTTTTGTTTCAGTGGTGGAGTCAGGTAACCCAGTGTTTAACAGGAGAAGAAAAAGACATTTTGCTGTCAAGCCTTGAGAAAATGGCAATACAGTCAGAAGGTGTTTTAAAAGACATAGAAGAAAAGAAAGGCATTTAAGCATGGAAAACAGAAATACAAATCCTCTTGGAACAGAGAAAATCGGGAGCTTACTGATGAAGTTTGCAATCCCCAGTATTATTGCAATGCTGGTGAGCTCTCTTTACAATATTGTAGACCAGTTTTTTATTGGTCGAAGTGTGGGTATGTTGGGAAATGCAGCTACCAATGTGGCGTTTCCTCTTAGCATTACCTGTACGGCGCTGGCGCTTTTGTGTGGAATTGGCGGCGCCGCTAATTTTAACCTTGCAATGGGAAGAAAAAAGAAAGAAAAGGCAGTTTCTTTTGCCGGTGGCGCTATTGGTATGATGCTTCTTGCCGGTTTGGTGCTGACAATTGTTGTAGCATTATTCTTAAAACCGATGATGATTGCTTTTGGAGCAACAGATAATGTATTAGATTATGCACTGACGTATACAGGAATTACCTCTTTGGGATTTCCCTTTCTTATTGTAACTACAGGAGGAAGTAATCTTATAAGAGCAGACGGAAGTCCAAAGTATTCCATGATTTGTACTTTGACCGGTGCAATTATCAACACAATTTTAGACCCGTTGTTTATTTTTACTTTTGACATGGGAATGGCGGGTGCAGCGTGGGCGACAATTATTGGGCAGATTGTTTCCGGTATTATGGTTTTAGGTTATCTTACAAGATTTAAAACGGTACATATTCCTTTGAAATCTCTACTGCCTTCAGAAGCTTCATGGATTCCTATTTTAACCCTTGGAATTGCCCCATTTTTTAACCAGATGGCAATGATGGTTGTGCAGATTGTCATGAATAATACCTTAACTTATTATGGCGGACAATCCTCTTACGGAAGCGAAATTCCTATGGCATGTGCGGGAATTATATCAAAAGTAGGTATGATTTTCTTTGCGATTGTTATTGGGATTTCTCAGGGAATACAGCCGATTATCAGTTTTAATTATGGTGCGGGAAATGGAAAAAGAGTGAAAGAAACTTATAAAAAAGCTCTTACAGCAGCTATTATTATTTCTACAGTAGCGTTTCTCCTATTCCAATTTTTTCCGCGAGAAATTATTTCTATTTTTGGTTCTGGAAGCGAAGAATATTTTACTTTTGCAGAGAAATTTTTCCGTATTTATTTATTTTTTACTTTTATTAACGGAATACAGCCCATTACTGCAAATACTTTTACATCCATTGGAAAATCAGGAAAAGGTGTGTTTCTGTCTCTTACAAGACAGATTATTTTCCTGTTACCGTTATTGATTATCCTTCCGATTTTTATGGGAATTGATGGCGTTATGTATTCTGCGCCGGTAGCAGATGGAATTGCAGCAGTATTTTCTGCATGGTTTATGTGGAAAGAATTTAAAATTATAGACAAGCAAATGCCAAATTAAATGAGTATGATAGAGTGAGACTGTTACATTAGGTGTAAGCATAATGTGACAGTCTCATTGATATTTACATATTCCTTTTTTTAGTGTTTAAATATTTTTTTAACGTATTTCTTACGCCCCCAAATTCAGAAATTTCTTCTAAAAACATTTTTTCAACTTTGTCTCCAATTCCGGCTTCATAAAGATTTATCCCAAAGATAGAAGTATCAGAAAGAATGTTTTTTAGTTGTCCGGAATAAGATTTTGGATTGCCTATTTCAATCCCTTTGAGAGTTTGAGTAAGCTTTGGAAGCATAGGATCAGGAGAAAGTTCAAAGGGATTTCCTTCGTCATTTACCCCCATAATGTATCGGCACCATCCTGCAATGGCAAGAGGAATAGCCGTTAGTTTTTTCGCACTTCCGTATTTTTCAACGTAAGCTTTGATGGTTTCTCCATATCGAATTCCCACTTTTTGAGAAGTATCTGTTGCAATACGCTGAGGTGTATCCGGCATAAATGGATTAGGAAAGCGAATGTGAATAACTTCTTCGACAAAGGCAGAAGGAGACAGGATACCGGGGTTTGTTACTACCGGCATACCTTCTATCGGGCCGATTTCGCAGATTAACTTATTTAATTCTGGATCTTTCATTTCATCTGCAATAGAGGTATAACCCAGAAGGCAGCCATATACAGCCAGAGCAGTATGGAGTGGGTTCAGACAGGTGGTAACTTTCATTCGTTCTACATTATTTACGGTTTCTCTGTCTGTGAAGTAAACACCTGCTTTTTCCAATGCAGGACGTCCATTGGGAAAGTTATCCTCAATAACCAGATACTGGGGAGCTTCTGCATTTACAAATGGAGCAATGTACGTTTTTTTAGATGTAATTACAGGTTTCATGTCTTCTACACCATGGTGTTTTAAATCTTCGTAGACAGAGTCTGCAGGTCTGGGGGTGATTTTGTCAATCATGGTCCAAGGAAAAGATACTTGATTTTCATCGGAAAGATAGGAAAGAAAGCCTTCGTTTACAGAACCTTTTTCCAGCCATTCACCGGCCACATCTAAAACAGCGTTTTTAAATTTTTCTCCATTATGAGAACAGTTATCCATAGATACAAGTGCAATAGGTGCCTGATTTGTCTTGTAACGTTCATAAAGCAGGGCGCATACAATGGCTATGGCAGAATCAGCTCCTTTTAGAGAGTATCCTTTTTCTGTAATGGTAAAAGAAACCATTTGTAAAGAAGGATTGACAAAAATTTTTTCTAAACGATGCCATTCTTCAGGAAAAGCAGAGTTGGCTCTGTAAGCTTCCATGAGAGAACCCAGGACTTTTTTATCTGTAGAACCATCTGCTTTTAAAGTAACTGCCAGTACCAGATTGTCAAATGGTTTATAAATTTTATCAATTACATCAAAATCAAAGGTTTCTACACAAGTAATTCCTGTATCCATTTCTCCCATGGAAAGCAGTATATCAGCCAGACCGCCCATAAAAATACGAAAAATATTACCTGCTCCAAAATGTATCCATACCGGTTTTTCTCTTGTTTTCTTTCTGATTTCTTCGATAGAGTAAGATGGAAGTGCGATGTTTGCAGCGTTCCAATCTTGCTTTTTTTGAATTCCTTTTAATGTTAATTGCATATTTATTTCTCCTCTTTTTCAATAGCTTCCCATAAACCGCACAGATAGGCGGCTCCCAGTGCTCTGTCATACAGTCCATATCCGGGCATGGCTTTTTCATCCCACATCATTCTGCCGTGATCCGGGCGAATTGGCCCCTCAAAACCTGTATCATGGAGAGCTTTCAAAATTTCATACATATTAAATGTTCCGTCAGAGCTTAAATGGGCACTTTCTTCAAAATCACGCATACCGTCATTAAAGCGGAGGTTTCTTACGTGAGCAAAATGAATTCTGCCTTTTAACATGCGAATGGTTTCAATTAAATCATTATTCAGATTTGTTCCATAAGAGCCGGTACAGAAGGTAATGCCGTTGTGTTTATTAGGAACCATATCCATCATTCGCTTTAGATTTTCCTGTGTAGAAATAATACGGGGAAGTCCGAAGACACTCCAGGAAGGATCATCAGGATGAATGGCCATATTGATGTCGTATTTGTCACACACAGGCATAATAGCTTCAAGAAAGTATTTTAAGTTGGCAAAAAGCTGGTTTTCATCAATGCTTTTGTACAGTGTAAAGAGTTCTTTTACTTTTTCCATACGTTCCGGTTCCCAACCGGGCATAACGGAACCATTCATATCTTTTTTTATTGTTTCAAACATTTTTTCCGGCTCTAATTTGTCAATTTGTACCTGACTGTAGGCAAGAACCGTAGTACCATCAGATCGTTTTCTGTCAAGTTCTGTTCTTGTCCAGTCAAATACCGGCATGAAATTATAGCAGACCGTGTGGATATCGGCTTTTCCCAGATTTTCCAGTGTTTTTACATAAGCTTCAATATTTTTGTCTCTGTCCGGTGCACCTGTTTTAATAGCATCACTGACATTGACGCTTTCAATACCTGCCAGATGCAGACCTACGTCTTCTACATCTTTTCTCATAGACATAATTTCGTCAAAAGACCAAACATCACCGGGAAGTTTTTCATAAAGAGTTGTAATAATACCTGTTACATAACAAATTTGGCGAATTTGTTTTAGAGTGACTGTATCGTGTTTTTTACCATACCATCGCATTGTCATTTCCATAAATTGAGGTCCTCTCTTTTTGTGTATTTTATAGTTAGTATTATAAAAATTTTGAAAAAAATACAAATTTGTAACAGTGTTGTGTATGTTGTAAAAATGGTGGTTCTGTATTACAATGATTTCAATATAAAGAACAAGGTAGAAGAAATGAAAGATTACGAAATTTGTTATTATAATGATAAAAATGTAGGTGATGATGAAAAACATACCCATTCTTATTATGAAATGTATTTTTTTCCAGAGGAAAATGCTTCTGTTTTTGTTGAGGATAGGATTTATAAATTATGGCAAGGTGATATCGTGATTTTGCCTCCTGGAATTTCGCATAAAATAATTCTTTATGAACAAAGTGAAGCTCACAGTTATTTTGCTTTTCGTATAAGCAGTGAATATTATGAGAATCTTTTACAAATGTCCAATGATTATGCATATATGATGCAGTTTATAAGGAAGACAGCGCAGTATATTTACCACAATACACAGATGGAATTTTGGGACATACAATCTACAATTTTTCATTTACTGGAAGAAATCCACGGAAGCCAGTATGGCAAAGAAACAAAAATTTTTATAGGGATTTGTGATTTGTTTTTGTTGCTGAACCGGATGGTATATAAGCAAAATCATCCTCAAGAAATAAAACAAGACCAGAATTTGTATGGGAATATACGGAAATATATTGATGACAATTTGGAAAAAGAGTTATCATTAGAATATTTGTCAGGAAAATTTTTAATAAGCAAATATCATATTGCTCATATTATTAAAGCAAATACAGGAATTTCTATTCACCAGTATATTATGAAAAAAAGGCTTATAGCATGTAAAGAAGCAATCTTAAATAATCATAGTATTAGTAAGGAATATCAAATGTTTGGATTTAAGGATTATTCCAGTTTTTACAGAGCATTTAAAAAAGAATTTGGAATTTCTCCAAAGGAATATAGAGATTTACATATACAGTTAGATAATCACAAAGAGGTGTGAAAAATGTATCATGGATTTGGGAAATTTATCAGAGGGAAGGGTTTTTCTATACTTTTTTATCTGATGTCAGTATTATTAATGCTTTATTTGACAGTAAAAATCGGAAGCATTGTGGAGTATCTTTTTTCTGTAGATACTTATGTAGCTGTGTTTATTACTTTATCTGTTCTGATGTTTTATATGCTTTGCTATTTTAGCAGTGGAAAATCAGAGAAAAGGGCAAAAAAATATATGAAACTTGTGGTGTTATTTTATGCGTTCTGCTAAATTTGACAATGTGTTTTCTGGTATTTGATTTTTTCAATATTTTTATATATTTTGAAGAAGGATGGTGTCTTATACCTGCAGTAGCCGGAGTATTATTGTCTGTATATGGATTTCTTCATGCCAGACATTTAACAGTAAAAAAATATCAAATCCAGCTGGGAGAAAAGAAGTACAATAAAAAGCTGGCTTTGCTAAGCGATATTCACACAGGCTCTTTTGTTAATGAAAAATATCTGGAGAAAGTCATAGAAAAAGTGAATGAGATAAATGCAGATTTGGTTTTAATTGCCGGAGATACTTTTGATGTAAAGGCTTTTGAATGTTGTAACCTTCCAAAACTGGAAGAAATGTTCAGAAAGCTGCATTCCAAAGAAGGGGTACATGCAAGTCTTGGAAATCATGATCCTCTCCCGTCAGATAGAAAAGTGAGAGAGTTTTTTGAGAAAGCAGGAATTTCCCTTTTGATAGATGAGAAAGCAGAAACGAGAGATTTTTATGTTATAGGGCGTGAAGATGTGACTTCTTGTCCGGATAGAAAAAGTCTTGCTGAAATACTTCCAAAAGAAAGAGGAAAGAAACCGGAAATTGTGTTAGACCATAATCCCGGTGGAATAGAGGAAGCTATAAAAAATAAAGTTGCTCTTGTGTTGTGTGGTCATACACATAAAGGACAATTTTTTCCTGCGACTTTTTTTACAAGACTCGCCTATGGAAAGAAAGACTTTTACGGATTTGCAAAAAGAGAGGAAACCCAGAGCATTGTGTCTGCGGGAACAGGGTATTTTCAGATGCCTATGAGAATTGGAAGTAATAGTGAAATTGTACTTATAGAAATATAAAAGAGACCGCCACATTAAGTACAAATCGGGAATAAGTGAATGTTCCTGATTGCCGCTTAATGTGACGGTCTTTTTATTATTTCATAGGGAATTGTGTCCTAATTATTAGTTATCTTCTTCAGTCATAG
>URHS01000065.1 GCA_900547685.1 uncultured Blautia sp.
CTAAAGCTTCTATAGAACCACGCGACTATCGCGTGGTTTTCTTAATACAAAAAGAGCAGGTTTACATTTAAAAACCTGCTCTTTTTATTATTCTGTTTCATTATCTACTTAAAATCAGTTTTGCTGCGCCGCAAATACCTGCATCATTCCCAAGAGTTGCCAACTTAATAGGTGTTTTCTTACATGCGGAAAATGCAAATTTTTCATACTGTTTCTGTACACAGTCTACCAGAACTTCTCCCGCTTTTGAAACACCGCCGCCGATAACAATAACATCAGGATCTGATACACTGGCAAAAATCGCCAATGCATGTCCTAAATATCTTGAGAACTTCTCAACAATTTCCCCTGCTAATTCATCTTGCTCTTTGTATGCATCAAATACATCTTTTGCAGTTACTTTTTCTTTTCCTCTTAAAACAGAAGATTTCTCTGAAGCTTCCAAAGCTTCTCTTGCTAATCTTGCAATTCCTGTTGCAGAAGCATACTGCTCTAAACATCCTTTGTTTCCGCAGTTACACGGAATTGTTTCGTGAGGATTTACTAAAGCATGTCCAATTTCTCCACCTGCACCGTGAGCGCCTGTTACAATTTTTTCATTAACAATAATTCCACCGCCCACACCGGTTCCAAGAGTTGCCATAATCAGGTTTTTAGCGCCTTTTCCGCCGCCTTTCCACATTTCTCCAAGAGCAGCTACATTTGCGTCATTGCCTGCCTTTACAGCCATTCCTGTAAGTTCTTGCAGTTCCTTTTCAATGTTCTTTCTGCCCCAGTGAAGATTGACAGCACATGCAATCTCTCCGTTTTCTTCAATTGGTCCCGGTAATCCGATACCAATTCCTTCTACCTCTGTTTTTTCTATCTGCTTTTCTTTCATCTTTGCCGCAATTCCTTCTGCAATATCAGGAAGAATTCTCTCGCCACCATTGTCTGTATTGGTTTTGATTTCCCATTTATCTAAAATAGTTCCATCATTTAAAAACAACGCACATTTAATGGTTGTTCCCCCCACATCAATTCCAAAACAATACTTACTCATCCTTATTCTCCATTTCCTCTTTTTTTTGTCATATTTTCCTGCACTCTTCGGTATAATTCCTGAGCTGCATTATAACCCATTTTCTTCTGTCTGTGATTAACTGCTGCTGACTCTACAATAACTGCCAGATTACGTCCCGGACGAATCGGCAAAGAATGACATACAATCTTATTCCCTAAAAATTCTGTATATTCTTCTTCCATGCCAAGACGGTCATATTCTTTATCTCTATTCCATTCTTCTAATTTAATAACCAAATCTATAGACTGTGTATCTTTTACACTCTCAACACCGAACAGTGTTTTTACATCGATAATACCAATTCCTCGAAGTTCAATGAAGTGGCGAGTAATATCCGGTGCAGAACCAACCAGTGTAACATCACTGACACGACGCAGTTCCACTACATCGTCACTTACCAGACGATGTCCTCTTTTAATCAATTCTAATGCAGCCTCGCTCTTTCCAATGCCGCTTTCTCCGGTAATTAAAACACCTTCACCATAAACATCCACTAAAACCCCGTGAATGGATATACATGGTGCAAGCTGCACATTCAACCAGCGAATAATCTCTGCCATAAACACAGAAGTCGTATTATGCGTCACCAATACCGGTACTTCATATTTCATTGCCAGATTCAGCATATCTTCATCCGGTTCTGTCATCGTGGTAAATACCACACATGGAATTTTACTGGAAACAAATCTCTCGAAAGCTACGATTTTTTCTTCTCTGCTTAAATGAAGAAGATAAGTATATTCTACATACCCTATAATCTGTACTCTCTCATTTTCAAAGTGTTCTAAATAACCTGTCAGCTGCAATGCAGGACGATTAATTTCCGGTGTATTAATCATTTTCTTTGAAATGTCAATTTCCGGTGTTTTATTATACAGGTTTAATTCCTGCACCATCTTCTTTAACTCTACACCATTCATATTCCATTCTCCTTCTGTTCTATCTTAAACTCTTCTTTATATTTTATCATATCTATTTTTACATGACAAGCAAAGTGCCTGACCTTTATTACTCCTTTTTATGAAAAAACTCATATACCTGTCTGGCTGCTCTCTCATTCATAGACTCTATATTTGAAAGAGTTTCCACGGATGCTTCCCGAATGCCTTCCAATCCTTTAAAATGCTTCATAAGTGCCTTTCTTCTGGTCTCGCCAATTCCGGGAATATCGTCTAAAACAGAATGAACCTGCCCTTTGCTTCTCAAAGAACGATGGTATTCAATAGCGAATCTATGCGCTTCGTCCTGTACTCTTGTAATAAGTTTAAATCCCTCACTGTCTCTGCTAATGGGAATTTCCTGATTGTTATAGTACAAACCTCTTGTCCGGTGTTTATCGTCTTTTACCATACCGCATACAGGTATGCTCAACTGCAGCTTTTCTAAAACAGATAAAGCAATATTCACCTGTCCTTTTCCGCCATCCATGAGAATTAAATCCGGAAAACGAGTAAAACTTCCAAATTCATCTTCTAACTGCTGCCGTTTCCGTTCTTCTCTCTCGTCCATACCATGTACAAACCGACGTGTAAGAACCTCCTCCATACTGGCATAATCATTTGGTCCCTGCACACTTTTAATTTTAAACTTCCTATAATCACTGCGTTTGGGTTTTCCTTTTTCATATACCACCATAGAACCTACAGACTGAAAACCACTGATATTAGAGATATCGTAAGCCTCCATTCTCTGAATCCCTGACAAACCTAAAAGCTCTTCAATTTCTTTCACAGCAAAGATGGTTCTGCCTTCTTCTCTTTTAATTCGTTCCTTATCCTGTCTTAAAACTAATTTTGCATTGTGGTATGCCATTTCCACAAGCTTTTCCTTTGTCCCCTTTTTCGGTACACAAATACGCACTTTTTTCCCTTTTCTTGACTCCAGCCATTTTGCTATTAACTCCTGATCTTCCACTTCTTCCTGCAGCATAATCTCTCTTGGTATAAAAGGAGTTCCCGCATAAAACTGTTTTAAAAAGCTGGACAAAATGCCTTTCCTATTTTCTCCTGGCGCTGACTTCATATAAAAATGGTCTCTGCCAATAAGTTTCCCATCTCTTACAAAAAACACCTGAACTACTGCATCTGCATCTTCCATTGCTGCTGCAATAATGTCTTTATCTTCGCCCGGGTGATCTGTAATCTTCTGTCTTTCACCTATTTTTTTCACACTTTGCATCAAATCTCTATATTGAGCAGCATCCTCAAACTCCATCTTCTCAGATACCTCATACATTTTTTTTTCTAGCTGTGCAAGAATTTTCTTATGATTTCCATTCAAAAAATCAAGCAGCTCTTCTACCTGTTCTCTATAAACGGCTTCTGTAATGTAACCCTGACAAGGAGCATCACACTGCTTAATATGATAATAAAGGCAAGGTCTTTCTTTTCCGATATCTTTGGGCAAATTTCGATTACATGTTCTTAAATGATAAAGCTTACGTGTCAGCTCAATAACATCTTTTACAGCCCCTGCACTGGTATACGGGCCAAAATACTTAGATTTATCCTTCCTCATACTTCTGGCTGTCATAATCCGCGGAAATGCCTCGCCTACTGTCACCTTAATAAAAGGATAGTTTTTATCATCCTTCAACATGGTATTATACTTTGGGCAATGCTCCTTAATCAAATTAGACTCCAAAACCAGCGCTTCCAATTCTGAGTCTGTTACAATATATTCAAAGCGGGCAATCTGCTCCACCATCTGCTCTTTTTTAATTCCCAGATTTCTGCTTTTCTGAAAATACTGCCTGACTCTGTTTTTCAAACTAATTGCCTTCCCTACATAAATAATGGCATCTTGCTCATCATGCATAATATAGACGCCGGGAAGAGAAGGCAGCTTCTTCAATTCTTCTTCTATGTGAAACATTCTGCTCTCCTTTCGCAAAAAATCCCCCTTCTTTTTTATTCTTTCGTATTGAAAAAGAAGGAGGATTTCTATTTATTCTTTTATTTCTGTTTCTACAGCCGATGCTTCTTCTGTAGGTTCCTTTATTCCTTTTATCTCATGGAAAATTTTCATGAATTCCTTACCTGTAATAGTTTCTTTCTGAATAAGAAATCCTGCAATTTTATCAAGAGCTTCGCGATTTTCGCTCAAAAGCTTTTTCGCCTCATCGTAGGATTTCTTCAGAAGTTTCATAACTTCATGGTCAATCTCTGTAGCTGTAGAGTCACCGCAATTTAACATTGTTCTGCCGTCCAGATACTGGTTCTGACTCTCTGCAAGTCCCATTAATCCAAAACGATCAGACATACCGTACTGGGTAATCATAGCTCTGGCAATCTTTGTTGCCTGTTCAATATCATTTGCAGCACCGGTGGTAACTGTGTCGAACACAATTTCCTCTGCGGCACGTCCACCCAGATATCCTACCAGCATTGCTTCTAACTCTTTCCTTGTATTTAAGAACTTTTCTTCTTCCGGAACATGCATAACATATCCCAAAGCTCCCATTGTTCTAGGTACAATGGTAATCTTCTGTACCGGCTCAGAGTCTTTCTGTAAAGCACTTACCAGCGCATGTCCAACTTCGTGATAAGAAACAATTTTTCTTTCTTCTTTGCTTAAAATTCTGTCTTTCTTTTCTTTACCTACCAGAACAACCTCTACGGCTTCTAATAAATCTTTCTGTGATACAGCCTGTCTTCCGTTCTTTACTGCCAGAATTGCCGCTTCATTGACCATATTCGCCAAATCAGAGCCAACAGCTCCTGAAGTTGCCAAAGCAATCCCCTCTAAATCTACGGTTTCATCTAAAGAAACATTTTTTGCATGTACTTTCAGAATACTAATTCTCCCTTTTAAATCAGGGCGGTCTACGATTACTCGTCTGTCAAATCGTCCCGGTCTTAAAAGCGCCGGATCTAGCACTTCCGGTCTGTTTGTTGCAGCCAGAATTAAAAGTCCTTTAGAAGTATCAAATCCATCCATTTCAGCAAGAAGCTGGTTTAATGTCTGCTCACGCTCATCATTTCCGCCATATCTGGAATCTCTGCTCTTTCCAATGGCATCCACTTCATCAATGAAAATAATACAAGGCGCATTTTTCTTTGCCTCTTCAAACAAATCACGTACTCGTGATGCACCTACACCAACAAACATTTCTACGAAATCAGAACCGGACAGTGAAAAGAAAGGCACATGTGCTTCCCCGGCAACTGCTTTTGCCAAAAGTGTCTTACCAGTACCCGGAGGTCCCACAAGCAGTGCACCTTTGGGAAGTTTTGCACCAATTGCTGTATATTTTCCCGGATTATGCAGGAAATCAACCACTTCCTGCAAAGACTCTTTTGCCTCATCCTGTCCTGCTACATCTTTAAATGTAATTCCTGTTTCTTTCTGCACATAAGCCTTGGCTTTGCTCTTTCCTACGCCGCCCATCATACCGCCGTTTTTATTCATACGGCGAAACAACATATTTAACAGAAAGAACATTAAAACAATAGGTACAATAAGACTAATCAGACTGAAGAAAATTTCCATAACTACATTTGGCTTTTCTGTATAATAGTCATTGACTCCCGCTCTTTCCAATCGTTTTATCAAATTTGTCTTATCTTCTGAAAGAATGGTATAAACCTCTTTCTTCGCACCCATGCGCTTCTGCTCTTTCAAGGTAACTTTTAAAGTTTCCCCTTTAATCTGTACCTCCTGAACCTTGCCCTGTTCCAGTAAATCTACGAACTTACTGTATTTAATTTCACTGGAACCACCTTGCATTGCCATTGTCAGAAGATTTACTAAAAACATAACCACCATGATGCAGATTAAAAGCATCAACAAAGGTTGTTTATTCTTAGGTCCATTATTGTCATTCTTATTTTGTGGACCTTGATTTTGATTTTGCTCCATTTTTATCCTCCTCATATTATCTCTTCTATTATAAAGATTACCGTGATATAAATCAACATTTAGATTGTGAAAAAGCGGACACATTTATTAAACTTTTGTAAATTTATGTTGAATATACACAAAATAAAACATTTTTCTTTTTACCACTGGAATTTCCCCTTGCTTTTGTAGTATACTATCGCAGTGGTTTAAAAAAAATTATAGAAAAGGGGCATGAATATGAAAATAGGATTTGATAATGACAAGTATTTATCGATGCAATCAGAACACATTAAAGAACGTATCAGCAAGTTTGATAACAAGCTGTATCTGGAGTTTGGCGGTAAACTCTTTGACGACTATCACGCCTCCAGAGTTTTACCCGGATTTGCCCCAGACAGCAAGCTTAGAATGTTAATGCAGCTTTCTGAGCATGCCGAAATCGTAATTGTTATCAGTGCCGGAGACATTGAAAAAAATAAAATAAGAGGGGATTTGGGAATCACTTATGACCTTGACGTAATTCGTTTAATTGACTCCTTTAAAGAAAGAGGATTTTTCGTAGGCAGCGTAGTTATTACCCAATATTCCGGACAGAACAGTGCAAATATCTTTAAATCAAAATTGGAAAACCTGGGGATTAAAGTATATATCCATTACCCAATTGAAGGTTATCCGAGTAACATTCCTCTCATTGTCAGCGATGAAGGTTATGGAAAAAATGATTATATTGAAACTTCCCGTCCTCTGGTTATCATCACTGCGCCAGGCCCCGGAAGCGGAAAAATGGCAACCTGTCTCTCTCAGCTTTACCATGAACACAAACGTGGAATTCATGCAGGTTATGCAAAATTCGAAACCTTCCCAATCTGGAATATTCCTCTGAAACATCCGGTAAATCTGGCTTATGAAGCAGCTACTGCAGACTTAAATGATGTTAACATGATTGACCCATTCCATCTGGAAGCTTATGGTGAAACAACAGTAAATTACAATCGTGACGTGGAAATCTTCCCGGTATTAAGTGCAATCTTTGAGCGTATCTTTGGAAAATGCCCATACCAGTCTCCTACAGACATGGGTGTAAATATGGTTGGAAACTGTATTATTGATGATGAAGTATGCCGTGAAGCTTCTAAGCAGGAAATTATCCGCAGATATTATCAGTCTCTGGAAAGACATCTGGAAGGCGAAAATAACGACGAAGAAGTATTTAAATTAGAACTCTTAATGAAACAAGCCGGTATCTCTACAGAAAACAGAAGAGTAACAATCGCAGCTCTTAATTGTGCAAAAGAAACAGGCTCACCCGCTGCTGCTCTTGAATTAGAAGACGGAACAATTATCACCGGTAAAACATCTGATTTGTTAGGAGCTTCGGCTGCACTGATGCTAAATACTTTAAAAGAGCTTGCAGATATTCCCCATAAGGAGCACGTTATCTCTCCTGCAGCTATTGAACCAATTCAGAAGCTGAAAACAGAATATCTTGGAAGTCAGAACCCTCGCCTGCATACAGACGAAGTGTTAATTGCACTTTCCAGTACCGCTGCCACCAGTGACCTTGCAAAATTAGCTTTGGCACAGCTCCCAAAATTAAAAGGCCGTCAGGTACACTCCTCTGTAATGCTATCTGCCGTGGACAAAAAAGTGTTTAAAAAACTAGGTGTACAACTTACTTGTGAAGCGATTTACGAACACAAAAAATTATACTAGGTAAAAAATATCCTAACACAGTATATGAAAAGTTCCCTATATTTCATATACTGTGTTACGCTTGTTTTAAGTATAAACAGAGAAATGTAGTATTTTTTATGTACGAAAGAAGTTGATTTTTGAGCTAAAAAGAGGAAAGAGTTCGACGCATATAACTGTGGCAAACTCTTTCCTTTTGTTTTACTTATTTTATTTTATTCTTCGTATCCGTTTGGATTGTTAGACTGCCATCTCCAAGAGTCTTCACACATTTCTTTAATACCAAACTCTGCTTTCCATCCCAGTTCTTCTTCTGCTTTCTTTGCGCTGGAATAGCAAGTAGCAATATCACCCGGACGGCGTGGTTTAATTGCGTAAGGCACTTTTACACCTGTAGCTTCTTCGAAATTCTTCACCATATCCAGAACGCTGTATCCTACACCTGTTCCCAGATTGTAAATTTTAAGACCTGCTTTTTCTTCAATTTTCTTTAAAGCTTTTACATGGCCTTTTGCAAGGTCTACAACATGGATGTAATCCCTTACACCTGTACCGTCATGTGTATCATAGTCATTTCCGAATACACCCAGTTCTTTTAATTTGCCTACTGCAACCTGAGTAATATATGGCATCAGATTATTTGGAATACCATTTGGGTTTTCTCCGATTGTTCCGCTCTTATGTGCCCCAATTGGGTTGAAGTATCTTAAAAGAACAATGTTCCATTCCGGATCTGCTTTCTGAATATCGGATAAAATCTGCTCTAACATAGATTTTGTCCAGCCATAAGGATTTGTACACTGTCCTTTTGGACATTCCTCTGTAATTGGAATAATTGCAGGATCTCCATATACAGTAGCGGAAGATGAAAAGATAATATTCTTTACATTATGTTTTCTCATAACATCTACTAAAGTAAGAGTACCGGCAATATTATTTTCATAATATTCCCATGGTTTTGCTACAGATTCTCCAACCGCCTTTAATCCGGCAAAGTGAATACAAGAGTCAATATCTTCTTTTTCAAAGATTTCATTTAATGCATCTCGGTCTAAAATATCTGCCTTATAAAATTTAACAGGTTTTCCTGTGATTTTTTCTACTCTTTTCAGAGATTTTTCACTGGAATTTGAAAGGTTATCTACTACTACTACATCATAACCTGCACTCTGAAGTTCTACTACTGTATGGCTGCCGATATATCCGGCACCGCCTGTTACTAATATTGCCATATTTATTCCTCCTTTGAGAAAAGCACTATTTTTTATGTTTCAAAACACCTTTTATGTTTATTTATACTCTACCACTTTCTCCCTGAAAATTCAAGAAAAGCTTAACGATATTTATTTACAATTTCATTCATCTGTTCCAATTTTTCTTCCATATCTTTTACCAGTTTAAACTGTGTACGGCAACGGTCCAGATTATGACCTTCTCTATGCACTTTAAAGTAGTGATCTCCCTCTAAATAATCTGTAAGGAAACGCATACCACATTCGTAAGTCATTGTCATTGCACCAATCGGAAGCATATCCAGTTCTTCTTTTGTAAGACTTCCGTTACATCCTTCAATAAAGCCTTTTGTATACAAGTCAAATAACTCCATACTACAAGACACTTTGGATAAGTCTCTTTCGTCTTCTTCTCCTGTACTTGCTCCGAAACGGATAGAATCACCAAAGTCATTTACTGCAAGTCCCGGCATAACTGTATCTAAGTCAATTACGCAGATTGCTTTACGTGTTTCATCATCAATCATAATATTATTCAGTTTTGTATCATTATGTGTTACGCGAAGAGGAATTTTTTTCTCAGCCTGCATATCACATAAAATATGTGCAAGTTTTTCTCTTTCTAATACAAAATTAATTTCTTCCTGTACATCTTTTGCTCTGCCGCAAGCATCTTCTTCTACCGCTTTTTTAAACTTGGCAAAACGGTCTACTGTGTTATGGAAGTTCACAATTGTTTCATGAAGAGTTTCTGCCGGATAATCTGCAAGAAGTCCCTGAAAATGTCCAAATGCAACAGCACTCTGATAGAAATCTTCTTTATTCTGAACTAAATCATAAGTAGTTGCTCCTTCAATAAAGATATAGGATCTCCAATATTCCCCATCTTCATCTACATAAAAAGGTTTTCCATCTTTTGTAGAAACAATATTTAAAGTTTCTCTTTCCGGATCTCCGCCATTTTCCTGAATTTTCTTATTCAACCAGGAGGTAACACCTACTACGTTTTCCATAAGTTCTTCGGGATTTAAGAAAATATTCTTATTCATTCTCTGTAAAATATATCTTCTTGTTGTTCCGTTATTATCACAGGTAACACGGAAAGTATCATTGATATGACCACTTCCATAAGGAATACATTCTACACAATTCCCCTGAAACTGAAAATTTTCAATTGTTGCTGTTTTCACTTCTGCCATTTTTATTTTTCCTCCCAAAGTTTTTCAGGGTATAATCCACTGTCTTTTAATTTCTGAATTGCTGCTACAACTACCGGTTTATCCTCTTTATAAGTTACACCGTACCATTTATCCAGTGATTTTAACACCTGTACAGTAGCTTTATCTTCGTTTAATAATTCATCCACTACAAATGGAAGGAAATATTCGCATTTTAATGGATTTTTCTCCAGATTTTCATCTAAGAATTTAGAGAAACGAGCCTTCAGTTCTGCTAAAATGCTTGGTGTGAAGCCCCACATATTCATAGATACTGTGCTTCCTTCCGGAATAATATTCCATGTTTCTCCATCATCTTCTGTATATGCAGTGCCGTTTTCTCTCTTCTCGATATGAGTTCTTTCATTAATCTCCTGAAGATATCCATTTTCATCTGTTACACAAACACCTCTTGCAACATGTCCGTTATCTGTTAAAGTATTTTCCAATACATATCCAACCATTGTGTAACGATATTTGTCATCATCTTCATGAGTTGTAAGATAGTCATAAATCATCTTAAATGCATGACTTCCATAATAATCATCTGCATTAATAACTGCAAATGGCGCATCTACTGCACCCAGACAGCTTAAAATCGCATGTCCTGTTCCCCATGGTTTTACACGGTCTGCCGGCACTTCATATCCTTCCGGAATATTCTGTAAATCCTGAAATACATATTCCACATCGATAACTTTACTTAAACGGTCACCGATTGCAGCTTTAAAATCTGCTTCATTTGCTTTCTTAATAATAAAGACTACTTTTTCAAATCCTGCTTTTACTGCATCATAAATAGAAAAGTCCATAATAATATGTCCCTGTGCATCTACCGGATCAATCTGTTTTAATCCGCCGTAACGACTTCCCATACCTGCAGCCATAACTACTAATACTGGTTTTTTCATAACAATTTTCTCCTTTTCCTAGTAATTTTTTTCCTGTTTTCTTTATCCTTATTTTATCAAAAAATTATCTAAATTCCTTTGCACAAATTGATTTCTTTTTGTCATTTTTATGTAAATTTCATGTTTTCATATCCTTTTGTCCTGCCAAATAAGACTATAATAAATATCCACCCGCCTAGCGGGTGGTTTTTCAGTTTCGGGCATAGCCCTAA
>URHS01000066.1 GCA_900547685.1 uncultured Blautia sp.
TTAGGGCTATGCCCGAAACTGAAAAACCACCCGCTAGGCGGGTGGATATTTATTTTGAGGATAAAAATATTGAAAAAAAATCAACAGGTAAAAAAAAGAAAAAAAATTATATATGAAATTATGTGTTGTAAAGAATATCAGCCAATGCGAGCAAAAGAGCTGGCTGTACTCCTTCAAATTCCGGCAGGAAAGAGGGAAGAACTTCATAAAATTTTAGATATGCTTTTGGAAGAAGGCAAAATCAGCATTAATAAAAGAGGAAGATATGAAGCAATTAGAAACAGCACTGTAAAAAAAGAAAAAGAAACAGGTAAAAATCAGGCAAAAACAGACAGGAAAAAAGGACAGTATTATACAGGGACATTTATCAGCCATCCCAGAGGTTTTGGATTTTTGGAAATTCCGGAGGAAGAAGAAGATATCTTTATCCCGGAAGAAAATGTTGGAACAGCACTTCACGGAGATACCGTTCAGATTGTAGTGAAAAAAGACGGTAAGGATGGCAAAAGATGCGAAGGAGAAGTTGTTAAAGTGCTGGAAAGAGGCACGAGAGAAGTTGTGGGAACTTATCAGCAGTGTGAAGGATTTGGGTTTGTGGTTACGGATAATCAGCGTTTCTTAAAAGATGTATTTATTCCGGTTGGAAAATCACTGGAAGCGGAAGATGGAGATAAAGTTCTTGCACAGATTAAAGACTACGGAAACAAAAGGCGTTCTCCGGAAGGGAGAATTATTGAAATTCTGGGAAAACCGGGAGAATGTGGTGTAGATGTTTTATGTGTGGCAAAAAGTTATGAGCTGCCTATGGAGTTCCCGGAAAAAGTGGTAAAACAAGCAGAACGGATAAAAGAAACTCTAAATGAAGGGGATTTTTACGGCAGAGAAGATTTAAGGGATGTGGTCATGGTAACCATAGACGGAGAAGATGCAAAGGATTTGGATGATGCTGTATCCCTTACAAAAGATGAAGAATTCTATCATTTAGGAGTACACATTGCAGATGTGAGTAATTATGTTCAATATAACAGTGCCTTAGATAAAGAAGCTTTAAAGAGAGGTACCAGCGTATATTTGGCAGATAGAGTGATTCCCATGTTACCGAAGAAACTTTCTAATGGAATCTGTTCGTTAAATGCAGGAGAAGACAGACTGGCACTTAGCTGTTTGATGGATATTGATAAAAAGGGAAGGATAGTTTCTCATCGCATTGTAGAAAGTGTTATTCATGTAAAAGAAAGAATGAACTACACAGATGTGAAGAAAATTCTTTTACAGGAAGATGAAGAACTTGCAAGACGATATGAGGAACTGTTACCTATGTTCTTCCAGATGAAAGAGCTGTCAGAGCTTCTTAGAAACAGAAGAAAGAAGAGAGGGGCTATTGATTTCGATTTTCCGGAAAGCAAGCTGGTTTTGGATGAGCGTGGAAAAGTAATAGATATTTTTCCTTATGAGCAGAATATTGCCACTCGGTTAATTGAAGATTTTATGTTAGCTGCCAATGAAACAGTAGCAGAGGAGTATTGTATGCTGGGGCTGCCTTTTGTCTATAGAACTCATGAAAATCCTGATATGGAAAAGATGGAGACAGTTTTGGAAATGGTGCATCAGGCGGGCATAAAAGTGAAAAAAGGGAAGGAAACAATTTCTCCTAAGGAAGTGCAGAAAATTTTAAAAGAACTGGAAGGAATGGAATGCGAGCCATTCTTTGCAAGACTGATCTTGCGTTCTATGAAACAGGCAAAATATACCGTGGAGGATACCGGACATTTTGGTTTAGCTGCAAAATACTATTGTCATTTTACATCGCCTATTCGCCGTTATCCTGATTTACAGATACACAGAATCATTAAAGAAACTCTTCGCGGTAAAATGACAGAGGCAAAAATTCAGCATTACAGAGGAATTTTGGAAGAAGTAGCCAGACAGTCCAGCGCTATGGAAAGAAGAGCAGAAGAAGTGGAGCGGGAAACGATTAAAATGAAGAAGGCAGAATATATGAAACAACATATTGGAGAAGCCTTTGAAGGAACTGTTTCCGGCGTGACAGAATGGGGACTTTATGTGGAACTGGATAATACAGTGGAAGGTCTGGTACATGTAAATAGTCTTACAGACGATTACTACAGTTTTGATAAGGACAGATATTGTCTTGTAGGAGATATGACAGGCAAAACCTATACTATGGGGCAAAGGGTAAAGGTCTGGGTAGAAAACGCAGATGAAAATACAAAGACTGTGGATTTTAAAATAGAGAGGATGGGATAGAGAAAATGGCAAAAAAATCAGAAAATCGCCTGATTGCAAATAATAAGAAAGCCTATCATGATTATTTTATTGAAGATACTTACGAAGCCGGAATTGCTTTAGCCGGCACAGAGGTAAAGTCCCTTCGTATGGGTAAATGCAGTATTAAAGAGTCCTTTATTCAGATTGACAAGGGTGAGGTTTTTATTTTTGGTATGCACATCAGCCCTTATGAAAAAGGGAATATTTTTAATAAAGACCCTTTGCGTGTAAGAAAACTTTTACTTCATTCTTATGAAATACGAAAAATTGAGGGGAAAATCAGAGAAAAAGGTTACACTCTGGTACCTTTAAAAGTATATTTTAAAGGTAGTCTTGTAAAGGTGGAAGTAGGGGTGGCAAAAGGAAAGAAATTATATGATAAACGTCAGGATATTGCCAAGAAAGATCAGAGAAGGGAAACAGAAAGAGAATTTAAAGTAAAAAATCTATATTAAGCGGGAGGAAAATAGGATGAAATTTAAAGATATGCCTTATGAAAGAATTGATTTTGTAAAGGCAAAAGCAGAACTTTCAGAAATTATGGAGAAATCAAAATCTGCAAAAAGTGGGGAAGAGCAGTTTGAAATTCATAAGACATTTTACCGGTTGAATGA
The DNA here is from genome assembly GCA_900547685.1 of uncultured Blautia sp. Taxonomy (GTDB): domain Bacteria; phylum Bacillota; class Clostridia; order Lachnospirales; family Lachnospiraceae; genus Blautia. Next base: position 2,904 of record URHS01000066.1, read on the forward strand.
TAAAATTCAGACACAGGTAACTCTTTGTTCTATCCGTCATACTATTGATACTACAGACGAGTTCTACGAAAAAGAACAGAACTATTACGATGAACAAATTCCGGAATATTCCAATATGTGTGTGGAGTATCAGAGACTTTTATTCCATTCTCCATATAGACGGGTATTAGAGGAAAAAATCGGACAGGTGGCTTTTAAAAATATGGAGATAGCCATGAAGTCTGTGTCAGAAGAAATTATTCCTCTTATGCAGGAAGAAAACACATTGGTAACAGAGTATGAAAAACTTTTAGCAAGCGCTCAGATACCTTGGGGAGAGGAAACTTTAAACCTTTCACTTTTGACACCATATCTGAAACATAAAGATGCAAAAATAAGACGGGAAGCACAGGAAAAGCAAAACGAATTCTTTTTAAGTATTCAAGATAAATTAGATGAACTTTATGATAAACTGGTAAAAAATCGTACTTTACAGGCGAAAAAGCTGGGATTTGAAACCTATACACCTTTGGGTTATCTGCGCATGCAAAGAAATTGCTATGGACGGGAAGAAATCGAGAATTTAAGACGTCAGGTAAAAGAAGTCTGGGTTCCTTTTGCAGAAAGTATTTTCGAGAAAAGAAAAGAGCGTCTGGGGCTATCTGAACTTTCCTATACAGACGAAGTGGTATATAGTCCAAAAGGAAATCCACAGCCAAAAGGAACACCGGAAGAGATTCTGCAGGCAGGACAGCAGATGTATGAACAACTTTCTCCTGAAACAAAGGAATTTTTTGACTTTATGATGGACAATGAGTTGCTGGATGTGTTTGGAAGAAAAACAAAAGCAGTAGGTGGGTATATGACTTATATTCCGGATTATAAGGCACCGTTTATTTTTGCCAATTTCAATGGAACAAGCGGTGATGTAGATGTTATGACACATGAGTGTGGCCATGCTTTTCAGGGATATCTGGCAGCAGCAGATCCTATTCGTGAACATGCAGATATTGGAATGGAAACAGCGGAAATTCATTCTATGTCTATGGAATTTTTTACAGAGCCTTGGTATACTCTGTTTTTTGGAAAAGAAACAGCAGAGAAATATACAGAGATGCATTTAGAAGATGCTGTAATTTTTATTCCTTATGGATGCATGGTGGACGAATTCCAGCATATAGTATATGATAATCCTGAATTGACACCACAAGAGAGAAAACAGGCGTGGAAAGATTTGGAAAAGGTGTATAAACCTCATTTGTTTTATGATGGATTGGAATTTTTTGAAAATGGTTGTTTTTGGCAGAAACAGCACCATATTTACAGCTTTCCGTTGTATTATATTGACTATGTTATTGCTCAGATTTGTGCTTTTGAATATAAAATCTGGATGGATAAAGATAGAGAAGCTGCATGGCAGAGCTATTTGAAATTATGCAAGATGTCTGCGTCTAAATTTCACACAGAGCTTTTAGAAGAGGCAGGGCTGGAAACTCCATTCAAAAGCGGAGTGCTTGCAAAAATTGTCGAGAACTTAAAAGACTGATAAGAGGAAACTAAGAGAAAAAGTGCTTTTTTAAGCACTTTTTCTCTTTAAAAAGCAGCGGAAAGGTGTTGAAATTAAATGAATTTTATTAAAAATAAACAAAATATAAACAAATATGAATTTTCATGCAAAATTTATGCTAAAAAAGATTGACGAATTCAACCGAAGACTATATAATAGCTAGTATATGTAAATTCAGCTGGTTAAAGTGCTGGTGTAAATGAAATCTAATGTATAGACATTGGATTATTATTTTATGCCAAATGTCTTTCCTATAAAGACAGATGTATGAGAAGACCTGAAGTTACAAGAAGAAATATAAAGGAAAAAGGAGTAAGTTGTAATGGCAAAATATGTTGTTAAACGAATTTTACTTGCAATCGCAACAATCTTTATTGTATGCGTAATCACATTTTTTGCAATGAATGCAATTCCGGGTGGACCGTTTGATGGTGAAAAAGCAACGACACCAGAAGTAAAAGCGGCATTAGAAAAGAGATATAACCTTGACAAACCGGTTCCGGAACAGTTTGTAATTTATATGGGGAATATTTTTCATGGAGATTTTGGTATCTCTACAAAAACAGGACGTGATATCGGAAACACAATTTTCACATCTTTTAAGATTTCAGCAAAGCTGGGACTTATGGCAGTTGTAGCGGCAGTAGTTTTTGGAGTAATTTTAGGAAGTATTGCTGCCCTTACGAGAAACAGGCTTCCTGACAGATTGATTATTTTCTTCTCCACATTGTTTACATCGCTTCCAAGCTTTGTATTAGGTTCTCTTTTGCTGTTGGTATTTTCCATCAAGCTGAAATGGGTGCCTGTATGGAGTCCTGATAATCAAAACTATATTCTTCCGGTAATTGCATTGGCAGCTTACCCTATGGCGTACATTACACGTCTTACAAAAACAAGTATGCTGGATGCAATGGGACAGGATTATGTGCGTACAGCCAGAGCAAAAGGTGTTGCGCAGTGGAAAGTAATTTTCAAACATACATTAAGAAATGCTCTTATTCCGGTTGTTACTTATGTAGGTCCAATGACAGCAGCAATTCTTACAGGTAGTTTAGTTGTAGAAAAAATCTTTACAATCGGCGGATTGGGAGCAAAATTTGTTGATAGTATTATCAACAGAGATTACCCACTTATTATGGGTGTGACTATTTTCCTTGCAGTATTAATGGTTACAATGAACTTGATTACAGATATTGTATATAAACTCATTGATCCAAGAATTAAGTTAGATTAGGAGGAGAGATAAGACATGGAAAATACAAATAAAGATTTGGATAAGATGCCTAAAAAATCTCCTTTTAGCTTTCAGGTAGACCTGAGTAAATTTGAAAAGGCGACAGATGAAGAAAAAAGACAGCAGGAGGTTATGAGCGAGTCCTCCACATTCTTTAAAGATGGTATGCGTAAGCTGATGAAAAACCCATTGGCAGTAGGAAGTATTATTGTATTGATACTGATTATTCTGACAATTATTATTACACCTTATGTTGTACCGTATAAATATTCACAGATTATTACTGTAAATGGTAAACGTGATAAAACAGCAGCAAATATGGCGCCATTCCAATATTCTGATTTAGAAAAAGAATATATGAAAGACGGCGGTGAGGTATTCCCTCATATTATGGGTACTGACGAAATGGGTAGAGATTATTTTGTACGTGTTGTATATGGTACAAGAATTTCCCTGTTAGTAGGTGTATTTGCAAGTTGTATTGTTGTATTGATTGGTGTTATCTACGGAAGTGTTTCCGGATATTTCGGAGGCAAGGTAGACCTGGTAATGATGAGAATTGTAGACATTATTTATTCTCTGCCGGATATGCTGATGATTATTCTTTTGTCCGTGGTACTTCGGGAAACATTGAATTTAGATGCGATTCCGGCGCTTAGTAAGCTTGGTACGAATATGATTTCTCTATTTATTGTATTCGGTCTCTTATATTGGACAAGTATGGCCCGTATGGTAAGAGGACAAATTCTTACAATTAAACAGAATGAATATGTACTGGCTGCAAAAGTAAGTGGTGCAAAACCAGGAAGAATTATCCGTAGACATATTCTTCCAAACTGTATCAGTGTTATTATTATTTCTGCAGCATTACAAATTCCTTCCGCTATTTTTACAGAGAGTTTCCTGAGTTTCGTAGGTTTGGGTGTTCAGGCACCAATGCCTTCTCTTGGTTCTCTGGCAAATTTAGCTCGTGCAGGTATTTCAGCATATCCATATAAACTGATTTTCCCGTCACTGATGATTGGACTTATCACACTTTCCTTTAACCTGATTGGCGATGGTCTGCGTGATGCGTTTGATCCAAAATTAAGGAGGTAATATAAAATGAGCGAAACAATTCTTTCAGTAAAAAATCTTTGTACTTCCTTTACAACGGAAAAAGGTGAAGTAATGGCCGTAAATGGTGTTTCCTTTAATCTGGATAAAGGGAAAATCCTGGGTATTGTAGGTGAGTCCGGTTCCGGAAAGAGTGTTACTGCATATTCTATTATGCAAATTCTGGAAAAGAACGGAAGCATCAAACAGGGTGAAGTTTTATTTAAAGGTGAAGATATTACAAAATTTTCAGAAAAGCAGATGAGAGCGTTCCGTGGAAAATGTTGTTCTATTATTTTCCAGGATCCTATGACTAGCTTAAACCCGGTTTTCACAATCGGAAACCAGTTAAAAGAAGCTATTGAGTTACATACAGAGCGTAAAGGAAAAGAAGCAGAAGCACGTGCGGTGGAAATGCTTACTTTAGTCGGTGTAAATGAACCGGAAAAACGTATTAAGCAGTATCCTTACGAGCTGTCCGGTGGTATGCGCCAGAGGGTTATGATTGCCATGGCGTTGGCATGTGAACCGGATATTCTGATTGCCGATGAACCGACAACAGCTCTTGATGTTACCATTCAGGCTCAGATTTTGGAATTGATGCAGAGTCTTCAGAAGAAATTAGGCATGGCAATTATCATGGTTACTCATGACTTGGGTGTTATCGCAGATATGTGTGATGAGATTATTGTTATGTACGGCGGTAGAGTTTGTGAGCGTGGTACTGCAGAAGATATCTTTTACAGACCGGCACATGAATATACAAAAGGTCTGCTTCGTTCCATTCCGAATATTGACCGTATTGGAGAAAAGCTGGTTCCGGTTCCCGGAACACCGATTAACTTATTAAATATGCCAAAAGGCTGTGCTTTCTGTCCGAGATGTGAAAATGCAATGAAAATTTGTCTTGAGGAACAGGCACCGGAAGTACAGATGCCAGACGGACATTTTGCATCTTGCTGGCTCAGTGTAAAAGAACTTATGGAGAACCAGAAAGGAGCCGGAAGTAATGAATGATGTTTTCGTACCAAATAAAGAGTATCTGGTAGAAGTAAATAATCTGAAACAGTATTTTCCAATCAAAGCAGGGTTTGGTAAGACGATTCCTTTAAAAGCGGTAGATGGTGTATCTTTCGCAATTAAACCGGGAGAAACTCTGGGATTGGTAGGAGAGTCCGGTTGTGGTAAAACAACAGTAGGACGTTCTCTGTTACACTTATATAAACCAACCAGCGGTGATATTTTTTACAATGGTCAGCGTGTAGATGAGAAAAGTATTCAGTCTATGAGAAAGGATATGCAGATGGTTTTCCAGGATCCATATTCTTCCTTAAACCCACGTATGACAGTAGAGGATATTATTGGTGAACCTTTAGACGTACATAAATTATATGCTTCTAAAGGTGAAAGACGTGATAAGATTTTACATCTTATGGAATTAGTAGGATTGAATGCAGAGCATGCAACACGATATGCACATGAGTTTTCCGGCGGTCAGCGTCAGCGTATCGGAATTGCCAGAGCATTGGCTACAAATCCAAAGTTTATTATATGTGATGAGGCGGTAAGTGCTCTTGACGTTTCTATTCAGGCACAGGTTATCAATATGTTTGAAGAACTTCAGGATAAGCTGGGAATTGCTTACTTATTTATTGCTCATGATTTATTGGTTGTACATCATATTTCAGATAGAATTGCAGTTATGTATCTGGGACGTGTGGTTGAAATTGCAGATGCAGATGAATTAAATGCAAGTCCAATTCATCCATATACACAGTCTTTATTAAGCGCAGTACCTTATCCGGATCCGAAAATGGCAAAGGAAAGACAGCGTATTATTCTGGAAGGTGACGTACCAAGTCCTCTGCACATGCCAACAGGATGTGCATTCCGTACACGTTGTAAATATGCAACAGAGCAGTGTGCAAAAGAATGTCCGACATTAACTGACAGAGGCAACGGACATCAGGTTGCATGCTGGAATAAATAGTGATACAACATTCCATGAGGAATTTTGTATAATATATGTATACTTATGAAAGAGATAAGTAGAAGGAGGCAAAAATGAAAAAACGTGTTTTAGCAATGCTTCTTGCTTCTGCAATGGTTGCCGGTTCACTGGCAGGATGTGGTGGTTCCAGCGACAAACCAGAAGCAAGCACAGAAGAAGGAAAAGAAACAGCAGAAGATGTCAATCCGGAACCGGAATGGGAAGCTTACGATCAGCTGATCGCCGACATCAAAAAAGAAACAGACCTTGTAAAACGTGAGGCAATGATGCATGAAGCAGAGGATATGCTTATGGATACATGGGCAGTTATTCCATTGTACTACTATAATGATGTTTACATGCAGAGTACAGATGTAGAAGGTATTTATTCTAACCTTTTCGGATTTAAATACTTTGGATTTGCAACAGCTCCAAATAATGAATTATCATTACAGGTTGCATCTGAACCAAATAAACTTGATCCGGCATTAAACTCAACTGTAGATGGTGCATGCTTGGCACTTCTTGCATTTTCAGGATTATATAAATATGATGAAACAGGAGCTTTAGTTCCTGATTTAGCTGAAAGTCATGAAATGAGCGAAGACGGTCTTACTTATACTTTCACAATGAAAGATGGTTTAAAATGGTCTGATGGTGAAGCTCTTGATGCAACAGACGTTGCTTACAGCTGGAACAGACTTGTAGATCCAAATACAGGTGCTGACTACTCTTACTTAGCAGATGGTATTGCTAAGAAAGAAGATGGTACACTTGATATCGCAGCTTCTGAAGATGGAAAAACATTTACAGTAAATTTGGCAGCACCTTGTGCATACTTCCTTGACTTATGTGCATTCCCAGCATTCTATCCAGTTCCACAGCAGAACGTAGAATCCGCTGAAGGTGCAGCTGAGAACCCAGGTGCATGGTGTCTGGAATCCGGATTTGTAACATCTGGTCCATTTACATTAAAAGAGTGGAAACATAATGAGTCTATGACTTATGTACCAAATCCAAATTACTATGATGCAGCTAAAGTTTCTCTGCAGGAAATCAACTTTATGTTAAGTGCTGATGACACAGCTGTATTTAACGCATTCAAAGATGGTTCCTTACAGTTTAGTGATACAATTCCAACAGATGAAATGAAAAATGTTGTAGATACACCTGAATTCCACAAAATTGCTACATTAGGAACATATTACTCAGGATTTAATGTTAAGAGCGAATTATTTGCAGGAAAGACAGCTCAGCAGGCAGCAGATATGCGTCACGCATTCTCCTTATTGATTGACCGTCAGTACATTGTAGATACAATTGCTCAGGCTAATCAGACAGTAGCTAACACATTTATTCCAGAAGGTATGTTAGATGGACAGGGCGGCGAATTCAGAGTAAACGATGACGCTTATACTTATCCAGATGCAGAAACTGTTGGATATTATAACCCAGAAAAAACAGAAGCTAACGTAGAAGAAGCTAGAAAATTATTAGAAGGTGCTGGATACAAATTTGATGATGCAGGTATGTTATCTGCAGAAACACCAATTAATATCACATACCTGACAAATGACTCTGAAGGTAATGTTAAGATTGGTGAAGCTATGCAGCAGGATTTCAATGAAATCGGTATCAACATGACAGTAGAAACACGTGAATGGTCTACATTCCTTGAAGAAAGAAAAGCTGGTAAATTCGACTTTGCTCGTGAAGGTTGGTTAGCAGACTACAACGACCCAATCAATATGCTTGAAATGTGGGAAACAGAGTCCGGTAACAACGATATGCAGTTTGGTAGATAATTTACTTTCTGTTATATTCTTGTAATGAAGAATGTCGCTTTGAGATTGAAAAATCTCGAAGCGGCATTTTTTACTTTATAGGAAAGTTCGATCTTTATCGAACTTTTGAATGAAAAAAGC
>URHS01000067.1 GCA_900547685.1 uncultured Blautia sp.
TGAAAATTTGAATTCAAAAGTCGAAATATATCCGAACTTCTGTCCCTCTTCAATTGTTCCTATTGCAATTGCTTTGGCTATTGAGGTTCTCAGAAAACTTTCTGCCTGCTCCTTGGATGTAGTTAAATAGAATCCCTGCCCAAAATCTTTTCTCTTTGCACATTTGGCGAGATCTGGCTCTTTTACTTCATTATAGCAATCCTCTAAAATAATGCATCTTAATCCAGCCCATCAGAGTGTGAAATCCTGCGTCAGATATCTTTGCCGTGCGTCAGCACGCCTGCAGATATCTTCCTTGTCTTTCGCACTCTGCTGAACTGTCTTAAATGCATTATTTACGAGGATTGCTATAGGACATTAAGAAAAAGACGAAAGTGAGAAAAACTATGGAGGACAATAAAAGGAAAGGCCTTGGAATGGTTCTGGAAGGTGGAGGTATGCGGGGGCTGTATACAGCTGGAGTTCTGGATGAGCTGATGGAGCAGGGGATTTATGCAGATTCTACAGTTGGCGTTTCCGCCGGTGCAATTTTTGGATGTAATTATAAGTCCCGCCAGATTGGACGAACCCTTCGTTATAATACCAGATTCTGCAAGGATAAACGATATATGGGATTGAAAAGCTGGATCACTACCGGCGATCTTTACAGCAAAGATTTTGCATATGGGGAGGTGCCCTGGAAGCTGGATGTTTTTGATACAGAGACATTTGCCAGATCACCCATGAAGTTTACGGTTGTATGTACAGATATTGAAACAGGAAAGCCCTGCTATCAGGAATGCAGAATGGGAGACAGGCTGGATGTGGAATGGATGCGCGCATCAGCTTCTCTGCCACTGGCTGCCAGACCGGTAAAGCTGAATGGAAGAATGTATCTGGATGGTGGTATCTCAGATCCGATTCCTGTAAACTGGATGCTTTCACAGGGTTATGAGAAAAATGTGGTAGTCTGTACCCGTCATCCGGGATACAGAAAAGAACATAATAAGCTGATGCCGCTGATCCGACTGAAGTTCAGAGAGTATCGGAGCTTGTAAAGCTTCTGGATGAACGTCATATTCAGTATAACCGTATGTTGGATAAAATCGCATATTTGGAAAAAGAGGGCAGGATCCACGTTATCCGCCCGGACAGAGACATCAGTGCCAAACCGGTTGAGCGTGATCCCGCCCATTTAAAGGAGATTTATGAGGTGGGACGGAGAGTAATGAAAGCTGATATGGAGAAACTGAAGGCATATTTGGCAGAATAATATAAAAGGGATATTTTCAGAAACGTTATGTGACTGAAGATATCCTTTTTTCTTTAAACAGATGAAATATAACAGTATAAAACAGTTGACAACAGTTATATGCTGTTATATACTGTTTGTGACAGGAGGGAAAAAATGAAGATTATAATCAATAATTCATCGATGGTACCAATTTATGAACAGCTCATGGAGCAGATAAAAACAATGATTTTAAATGAAGAGTTAAAAGAAAATGAAATTTTGCCTTCTGTACGTTCTTTGGCAAAAGAGTTAAAAATAAGTGCCCTTACTGTAAAGAAGGCTTACGACAATTTAGAACAGGAAGGATTTACTGTTACGGTTCATGGAAAAGGTACTTACGTGGCGGCTGGAAATACTGCTGCTAAAGCGGAAGAGAGAAGACGGGAACTGGAAACAGATTTGGAGAATGTTATTCAAAAAGGAAAAAGGTATGGTATTTCCAATGATGATCTCCGTTCTATGTTTGAAATGATTATGGAGGATGAAGAATTATGTTGAAAATTAAAGATTTAAAGAAATCTTATGATTTGTTTCATCTGGATGTATCTTTTGAAATCCCCAGAGGTTGTATTACCGGCTTAATTGGAGCGAACGGAGCAGGTAAAAGTACTATTTTCAAAGGGATTTTAGATTTGATTTCTGTAGATGGAGGAACTATTGAGATTTTTGGAAAAGATTATAAAACACTTTCAAATAAAGATAAAGAAAATCTGGGAGTTGTATTAGCTGAATCAGGATTTAGCAGTTATTTGACTGTTCAGGATGTAACAAAAATATTAGATAGTATGTATTCACAATTTGATAAAACAATGTTTTTCGATTACTGTGAACGATACGATTTGCCACTGAAGAAACAGATTAAAAAGTTTTCTACAGGAATGAAAGCAAAACTGAAAATTTTAACAGCAATTTCTCATAAAGCAGAATTTCTGCTTTTGGATGAACCAACTACAGGTTTGGATGTTCTGGCAAGAGAAGATTTACTTTCCATGCTTCGGGAATATATGGAGGAAAATGAAAACAGAACAATTTTAATCAGTTCTCACATTTCAACAGATTTGGAAGGTTTATGTGACGACTTGTATATGATTGATAGTGGGAAGGTGGTACTTCATGAGAAAATTGATACTTTGTTAGGACAATATGGATTATTAAAAATTTCTTCTGATCAGTATGATACATTGGATAAGAATTATTTGCTGCGAAAAAAGAGAGAAAGTTGGGGATATTCTTGTCTGACAAACCAAAAGCAGTTCTATTTGGAAAATTATCCTTCTTACACAATGGAAAAAGGAAATATAGATGAGGTAATCACTATGATGATTAAGGGGGAAACAATATGAAAGGGTTATTTGTAAAAGATATTGCTTTAATGAAAAATAATAAAAGGCTTTTGAGCATTATATTTTTCACCATTATATTTTTAATGATAACAGGAGTAAATGGCAGTTTTTTGATGGGATATGTACCTTTTATCTGTTGCACACTGACTATGGGGACCATCAGTTATGATGAATATGAAAATGGTCTTCCTTTTCTCCTGACATTGCCGATTTCCCGTAAGGAATATGTAAAGGAAAAATATTTTTTGGGTTTGTTTACGGGAGGTATGGGGTTTGTTTTAAGTGCAATAGCAGCTACTGTAATACAATGGATAAAAACTCCCCAAATGGATATTTTTCAATGGATTTTATTATGCGGATGTTTTTTGATATTTTTAGCAATTTTTTTGGCACTAATGATTCCTATTCAAATAAAATACGGAAGTGATAAAGGGAAAATAGTTTTTTTGGGGACTTTTTTAATTTTGATTGCTTTATCTTATCTTTCTACAAAAATTTTAAAAAAATTTTCTTTTGATTTCGATGGAGTAAAACAGTTTTTGGCAGGAATTTCAGACTGGCAGTTTTTAACAATAGGGTTGGTGTTGGCAGTTGCTATTTTAATGGTTTCTTATTTTGTCAGTATTCATATTATAGAAAAAAAAGAGTTTTAAAGTTAAAAGTTGACATTTTTTATTTTGAGGCTATAATGGTTTTAGATAAAACAGTTTTATTTAGAACTATTATAGCTGTTTTTATGTAAGGAGTGTGAAAAGGTAGATGAAAAATGCATCGGATATGTTATTACTGGTTCGTTATATGATGAAGTTATATGAAAAGTATCTGGAAGATGTACAGATAAAGTATCAGCTGTCTCATATAGAAATTGCTATTATTGGATTTTTATATAATAATCCGGAGAAGGATACAGCAGCAGATATTGTGGAAAGACGTATGCTTCCAAAGGGAAATGTATCTGCAGGTGTAGAATCTTTGGTACAAAAGGAACTTCTGATACGCAGACAAGATCAGACAGACAGGAGAAAAATTCATTTATCTCTTCTTGAAAAGGCTTTTCCTATTATCAAGGAAATTGATGAAATTAATCAGAACTTCAGAGAACGGATTTTTAAAAATTTTTCAGAAGAAGAACTGAAAGGCTATGAAACAATGAATGAACTACTTTTAAAAAATCTGAAAGAAGTTTTAGAAAGGAAATAAAAAATTATGGCAAATGACAAAGACTTTTTAGGAAAAGAACCGGTAGGTAAACTATTGTTAAAATTGGCGCTTCCTACAGTAACTGCGCAGATTATTAATATGCTTTATAATATCATAGACCGTATTTATATTGGGCATATTCCTAAAGTGGGAGCTATGGCACTTACAGGAGTGGGCGTATGTATGCCACTGATTTTGATTGTAGCGGCATTTGCAGCGTTGGTAGGAAATGGTGGTGCACCGAGAGCTTCTATTTTTATGGGAAAAGGTGACACAAAATCAGCAGAAAAAACGCTGGGTAACTGCTTTTCTCTGCAAATTATAATTTCTATTATATTGACGATTGTTTTGTTGATTTGGAACAGAGATTTTCTTTTAGCTTTTGGTGCAAGCGAAAATACCATTGAATATGGTGTAAGCTACATGAATATTTATGCTTTAGGAACAATTTTTGTTCAGCTTACTTTAGGACTAAATGCCTTTATTACTGCACAAGGATTTGCTAAAACAGGTATGTTATCTGTCTTAATCGGTGCAGTTGCAAATATTATACTAGATCCAATTCTTATTTTTGGATTTGACATGGGAGTACGTGGAGCAGCTTTGGCAACCATTATTTCTCAGGGACTTTCCTGTATTTGGGTAGTATCTTTTCTTTTTGGAAAGAAAACCTTTTTAAAAATCAAAAAGGAAAACTTGAAATTAAGAAGAGAATTTGTCTTGCCCAGTTTAGCTCTTGGTTCTTCTGTTTTTATTATGCAGGCAAGCGAGAGTATTATTTTTGTATGTTTTAATTCTTCTTTGTTGAAATATGGAGGAGATATTGCAGTAGGTGCGATGACCATTCTTACCAGCGTTATGCAGTTTGCCATGCTTCCTCTGCAGGGACTGGGACAGGGAGCGCAGCCAATTATCAGTTATAATTATGGCGCACGGAATGTCCAACGTGTAAAAAAGGCGTTCTGGCTGTTGTTAAAGGTAAGTATGGCTTACGCAGTTTTATTATGGGGCGGAGTGATGCTGTTTCCACAGGGATTTGCGAGTCTGTTTACATCAGATACGGCACTTTTAGTATTTACCAAAGATGCACTGCGAATTTATGTGGCAGCGTTGTTTATTTTCGGAATTCAGATGGCATGTCAGATGACGTTTATGTCTATAGGAAATGCAAAGGCTTCTATTATCGTAGCGGTTATGCGCAAATTTATTCTTTTAATTCCGCTGATTTATGTGATGCCTGTAATTTTAAAACAGAACCAGACTATGGCGGTTTATATGGCAGAACCTGTGGCAGATATAATTGCCGTGACATTTACCGCAATTTTATTTGCATTCCAGTTTAAGAAAGCCATGAAGGAAATTTCAAAACAGTAAAAAGAAGGGCAGAGCAGTATGGAAAATTCTATGCTGCTCTGCCTGAATTATTTTTCAATCATCGGTTTCTATGGTAAAATAAAATGAGATATTTCATTGAAAATTCGTAGTATAAAGATAGAGAAGAAAGGAGGGAGGTTTTGGAAGATTTAAAAATTATTGAATTATTTTATAAACGTTCGGAGCAGGCAATTATAGAATTGTCCAATAAATACGGCGCAATTTGTAGAAAAGTGGCAAATAACATATTAAATAACAGACAGGATACAGAGGAATGTTTAAATGATGCCTATCTGGGAGCATGGAATACCATACCACCGAAAAATCCAAATCCGCTTTTAACATATATTTGTCGTATTGTTCGGAATTTAGCGATTAAAAGGTATCATACAAATACTGCGGCGAAACGAAATAGTATCTATGATATTGCGCTGGATGAATTGGAGAATTGTTTTCCGTCTGTGCATACAGTGGAAACGGAATGGGAAGCCAAGGAAATTACAGAAAGCATTAACCGATTTCTTGCCTGTCTAGAGGAAGACAACCGTATCATGTTTGTGCAGCGCTATTGGTATTCGTCTTCTATCACAGAACTTGCAGAGCTTTTTCATACGAGTAAGCATAATGTATCTGTTCGGCTTTCCAGAATACGTGCAAAATTGCGAAAACACTTAATAAAGGAAGGTGTATTTCTATGAAGAGAGAGAAAATTTCTGAAATCATCAGCAATATAAATTCTGAATATATAGAAGAAGCGGCGGTATATACCGGAAAGAAAAACAGACAGGGGCACTATGCCTGGCTAAAATGGAGTGTTGCTGTTGCAAGTATTGTATTGATTATTTTTTTGAATATGGCAATTTTAGGGTGTACATACACCGTTACATTAGAGAATGGAGATACGATAAAATTTGTAAAAAATAAGTCTTCGGGAAATAGTGTCGAAGGAAAAATAGAGTGTGATACAAGAGATTTAACAGAAGAAGAAATTCAACAGCTTTTTCATGATTTGCCTGTTAAAGCCTATGGATTGTTTGATGTTGACAATCATCAATTATTTCTTTTAAAGGGAATGATAGGTGACGTAAGACTTTATATAACTACGATAGACTCCTTATTTGACGATGTAGAAAACATGGGATATACAAATACTTCTATTATAGAGGGAATTCCTGTTCATGGAGGTTATTTTTATCGTAGAGAAGAAAATTTGGAGGTTGTTTGCAATGCCGGTTTTACTGTGGGGAACAGTACAGTATATCTGGAATGTACAGAGGAATATAAAAATGCAAAGGCAGCAAGAAATCAGATTGCACAAGCTGTTTATAATTTAATTGAAAACGGTGAAATTAATCTGGAACAAATTGTAGAATAGTCTTATACTTTAATTAGAGAAAAGACTTGGAAAGGAGAAAGACAATGCAGTATAAAACATTTAAAGATGAAATTCGATTATCCAGATTGGGGATGGGTGTGATGCGTCTTCCAATATCAGACGGAAATGATGCAGAGATTGATTATGAGAAGGCAGAGAAGCTTATTTCCCACTGTATGGAGCAAGGCATTAATTACTATGATACCGCTTATATCTATCATGGAGGAAAGTCTGAAGAATTTTTAGGAAAGGCTTTGGCAAAATATCCACGGGATAGTTTTTACGTGGCAGATAAGTATAATTTTCAAGCACAGCCTGATTACTGCAAACAATTTCAGGAGCAACTGGTAAGGCTTAATATGGATAGAATAGATTTCTATCTGCTTCATGGACTTCAGGATACTTTTGCAGAAGAAATGATTGGAAATGGATGTATTTCTTATTTTGATCAGATGAAAAAAGACGGAAAAATCAAATATCTGGGATTTTCTTTTCATGGAACAGCAGAACTTCTTAAAAAGCTTTTAAAGTTATATCCTTGGGATTTTGTGCAAATTCAGTTTAATTATTATGATTGGTATTTTACAGATGCAAAAGAGCTGTATGAAATTTTAGAGCAGGCTCAAATTCCGGTTATGGTAATGGAACCTGTACACGGAGGTTTTTTGGCAAATCTTACAGAAAAAGCAGCGGATAAATTAAAATCAATGAATCCTGAGCTTTCTTTAGCATCATGGGCTATGCGATGGATAATGGGATACGATAACATTCAGGTGGTTTTAAGCGGAATGTCAGACGACATTCAGGTTTATGATAATATTAAGACATTTTCAGAGGCAGTTCCATTGACTGATGAAGAAAAGGAACAGATTAAAGAGGCAGCAGAAATGCAGAAAGCCACAATTACAGTTCCATGTACAGAATGTAGATATTGTACACCTAATTGCCCTCAAGGATTGGATATTCCATTTTTGTTGGAGAATTATAATAAAGCAAAAGTGGGTGGCGCGTGGAGAATTCGTCATTTAAAGCAGATGCCGGAAGAAAAAAGCCCAGCAGCTTGTATTGGTTGTAAAGCCTGTACAAAGCATTGTCCTCAGGGATTCGAAATTCCGAAGTACATAAAAGAATTGGATGAAATGCTGCGCATTTTATAGGATAAAGGAAAGTGACACAATAGAGATATCTTAAGACATGGGAGGTGCTCGCATGAATTTTACAGATGAAAAAGATTATATTATGCGTATGATTAAAGAAATGGTAAGTGTATTGTTTTCCTTAGCATTGGGGAAAAAATATACTTCTGTTGAATTGGAAAATGAAAATAAATTTCAAGTATCTGGAAGACCATTAAAAGATTTTAAAGCGATGATTGATTGTGGGCAGATTAATGAAGCGGAAAATATTCTCTTAGATGAAATGGATTATACAAATGAAGAGGATGTGATAACTGCTGCACTTTTTTATCAGTATTTATGCGAGAAAGAAGAAAGTTTTTTGCAGGAACATCAATATTTAAAAGAGGAAGTACTTTTTGGAGCGAAAGATTTATTAGAGAAATCTGGATATCATGATTTGCTTGAAATTTTGCAAGAAAAGATATAGTTTACAATAAAAATATTATGTAAAAAAGCAAGAATGGAAAAAATATTGTTCCATTTTTGCTTTTTCTGCTATAATGGGTTGGGAGGCAGATATGAAAGAAAAAATATTAATTGTAGATGATGAAAAAGAAATTGCGGATTTAGTTGAATTATATCTGCAAAGTGAGGATTTTCTGGTATATAAATTTTATGACGCAGAAGATGCATGGGAATTTATGGAAAAAGAAGAATTAGACTTAGCCCTTTTGGATATTATGATGCCTAAGACTTCAGGTCTGGAGTTGTGTAAAAGAATACGCGAAAAGTATAATTATCCTATTATCATGCTGACTGCTAAAGGAGCAGAAATTGATAAAATTCAAGGTTTGACTTTAGGAGCAGATGATTATATTACCAAGCCTTTTCAGCCTCTTGAAGTAGTGGCAAGAGTAAAAGCACAGCTACGCAGATATAAGCGTTATAATACAGGGATAGTGAAAACAGAAGATATTTTAGAGCATAAAGGATTGGTCTTGAATAAAAAAACGCATGAATGCTTTTTAAATGAACGTTTGTTATCCCTTACACCCACAGAGTTTTCTATTTTGGCCATTTTATGTGAGCAAAAAGGAAATGTAGTCAGTGCGGAAGAGTTGTTCCATCAAATCTGGAAAGATGAATATTACAGCAAAAGTAATAATACTATCACCGTACATATTCGCCATTTAAGAGAAAAAATGGAGGACTCTTTTGACAATCCAAAGTATATTAAAACAGTGTGGGGGTGCGGCTATAAAATTGAAAAATGAGAAGAAAAATATTTATAAAATTATTAAAGTTATCCTTTTAATTCTGCTGTTTCTTTTAGGGATTTTTGGAGTTTTATATTTATTTGATACTGTTTTTAATGGAATGTTTTTAGATTGGATCAGCAATCATTTTGCTCATGAGGAGAGTACAGGATGGTATGATGGAGAACAAAAAGTTCAATATATTTATGAGCGCATTGATTGGCAGGCATTAAAAACGGTGGCTGTTATTTCCTTTGTTTTTTTAGCTTGTATAATTGGAGTATGTGTGTATCTTATTTTGCATTTTTCTCTGAAAAAGCAACAGAAAAAGTTGATTTCTAAGACTGCGGAAAGGATACATGACTATATGAAAAAAGAATGTGATGTATCAGAAGTTTTTCCACAGGAATTTTCAGAAATCAGTACACAGCTGGTGCAGATAAAAGCAGATATGGAAAGAAAAGAACAGTATCTGAAAATGGAAACACAGAAGAAAAATGATTTAATTACCTATTTGGCACATGATTTAAAAACACCACTCACTTCTGTTATGGGATATTTGAATTTACTGGAAGACGCACCGGATATGCCTCTTGCTCAGCGTGAAAAATATACTCATATAGCCAGAAAAAAGGCAGAACGTTTAGACAGTCTTATTCAGGAATTTTTTGAAATCACACGTTATAATTTGCAGAATATTGTACTGGAAAAAGAGAATATCGATTTATATTATATGTTCATGCAGATGAAGGAAGAGTTTTATCCTGTTTTGGCACAAAAGGGAAACAAAATAGAATTGAAAATGCCGGAAGACTTACAGGTTTATGGGGATGCGGATAAGCTTGCCAGAGTATTTAATAATATTATTCGAAATGCTGTTGCTTATAGTTATTCATCTTCCGTTATTACTATCGAGGGACAGAAATCTTCAGATGGAGTAAATCTTTTCTTTCGAAATCAGGGAAAAACAATTCCGAAAGAAAAGCTTGCCAGAGTATTTCAGAAATTTTTCCGAATTGATGAAGCACGTAGCACAGATAGTGCAGGCGCAGGTCTTGGACTTGCTATTGCAAAAGAAATTGTGGAGCTTCACGGCGGAAGGATATCTGCTGTAAGTGAACAGGAGGAAACTGTTTTTCAGATTGTACTTCCAGAAAATTAATAAAATCTTAGGATTTTAACAACAGAATATTAAAACACCTTTTCTTTCTTTTTGGTACAGTAAACTTGTAAGAAGTACGAAAGAAAGAAGGGTGTTTTTTTATATGAATAAACGGAAACAAAGAAGAAAGAGAAGAAGAAAAATCGGATTAATTTTCTTGTTAGGAGTATTAATTTTCTTGATCCTGCCAAATAAAAAACAGGAAGTTTTCAGTAAAGAAAAGGAAGAAGTTTCTTTGGGAGAGCTTTATAGTGAAGCTGGGATTTTGTTAGATGAAGAAGGAAGAATTTTAGGGAGTAAAAATCCAGAAAAAAGAATTTATCCAG
>URHS01000068.1 GCA_900547685.1 uncultured Blautia sp.
TTATATTTCTTTACATATAATTTAAAACCTTTCTATTATTTTTGTGGTAAATATTCAATATGAGGACACTTTTGATATTTACCTGAAATGTTTTTCCTACTATCATATATTATATTGCTGAGGAAGATTTTTTATTTTCCTATTTCAGGTCTTTCATAGGGATTTATGCCTTACCACTCTCATATTGATAATTTGATTTAGTAATTTCCATTGGACTAAACCTCCTTATCTTTATTTAAACTCCACATCCTTTTCTTTTTTCTTCATTATCTTTTCCTTGGTACTTTATCATTATCTTCTGTTTATCTTGTATTCTCCGTACACTTAAAACTTTAATAATGATTTATCTTTTGTACCTTGTAGCCAACTTCAAAATTGATTTCTCGTCTCTAATTTTGAAATGGATATGAAATAATGTTTTGTAAAAGGTGTTTTGTTTTTTGTTGATTTTATAGTACTACTTCCTCAGCGATTTGTCAATATCTTTTTTAAAAAATTTTATCTTTTTTTATAATATTATTTTTATCTATATTAAAACTGTAAATTGTATATTTTTTTATAATTATACAGACAATTTATAATAATTAATCAGGCAGCCTTTCATTAAAGTAGTTCTCTCATCCTGTGTCATCTCACCTAATTTTAAAGTAAACGGCTGAAGTTCATCCTTTACTACATAAGCTACAATATCTGCCCGTCCCTCTTTTATAGCTTCCAATATATCAGGAATATAAAGATAGTCCCCTTTTGCAAAAGCCATCTTCTCATCTGTAAATAAAAATGGAAGCATACCCCAATTTATCAAATTAGAACGATATCTTTTCGTAGCATACTCTCTTGCAATATTTGCCCAGCCACCTAAAACTTTCTGACAAGATGCTGCCTGTTCTCTGGCTGATCCATCTCCCGGCTTCTCTGCGAAAATTACACTTCCTATTCCTGTGTTTTCCCAATTCATATTTACAAACTCTGTTTGTATCCTCTCTTTTACTTTCTGAAGTTCCGGTACTTTATCTTCCGGAACTTCTTTCTGTTCTCTGGCTGTTTCTCCTTTTTGAATTTTCTTTGCCAGTTCTACATAATCCGGAGCTTTCCTGGATAATGCAAATTCTGCCAGTCTGATAGGGTTAGAACGATATGAAGAAGTTTCTCCTGAAGGAATTAACTCATCAGTAGTGGTAACCGGATCATGAATTTCTGCTGTTACCTGAAGCAATAGATTTTCGGGAAGTTTTGGCATCTTAGGCCAATCTTTAATGTTCGGGCCAAATTGAATTTCTATATCAGGATCCGCCACACCTTTACTGTCAAATACCCTGTTCTCGTAAATAGAACTGTCAAAGAAATACGTCGGCTTTCTGTAAGTACCTTCGTACTCTGTAGCTGCTGTCAAACATCCTTTATTGGCTGCCGTAGCTGCAATAGAACGGGCATCCATCAATGCTACAGAAGAAATCTGTCCTTCCTGCAGTTTCGAGCCTTCACGATTTGGGAAGTTTCTGGTGGAATGACGAATACTTAAAGCATTGTTTGCCGGTGTATCTCCTGCTCCGAAACAAGGACCGCAAAATGCAGTTTTCACAATTGCTCCTGTCTGCATTAAATCTGCCAATACCCCATTCTTTGCCAATTCCACATATATCGGCGTGCTTGCCGGATAAATGCTCAATGAAAATTCATCTGCACCGATGTTTTTCCCTTTCAGAATATCTGCTGCATCACAAATATTTTCAAATCCACCACCTGCACAGCCGGCAATAATTCCCTGCTCTACATACAATTTTCCATTTCGCACTTTATCTTTTAATGTATAGGCAAAATTTTCACCGAGACTGACTTTTGCTTTTTTCTCTACCTCATCTAAAATATCCATCAAATTTTCATTTAATTCATCAATCGTATAAGTATTTGCCGGATGGAAAGGCATAGCAATCATAGGACGAATTTCTGATAAATTCACATAAACCATTCCATCATAATAAGTAATCGGCTCCGGCTGAAGCTCTCTATAATCCTGTCCTCTGCCGTGTACTTCGTAAAATTCTTTTACTTTACTGTCTGTCTGCCAGATAGAAGATAAACAAGTCGTTTCCGTAGTCATAACATCAATACCGATTCGATAGTCTACACTTAATTTTTCCACACCCGGTCCTACAAATTCCATCACTTTGTTTTTCACATAACCAGAAGAAAATACTGCCCCGATAATTGCCAGGGCGATATCCTGCGGTCCTACTCCCACAATCGGTTCTCCGGTAAGATAAACACCAACTACCTCTGGATAAGGAATGTCATAAGTTTTTCCCAAAAGCTGTTTCACCAGTTCCGGACCACCTTCTCCCATAGCCATAGTACCTAAAGCACCATATCTGGTATGGCTGTCAGAACCTAATATCATTTTTCCCCCTTCAGCTAACATTTCTCTTGCATATTGATGGATAACAGCCTGATGAGGCGGTACATAAACTCCCCCATACTTTTTTGCACAACTTAATCCAAATACGTGGTCATCTTCATTAATAGTACCTCCAACCGCACACAAAGAGTTATGGCAATTAGTAAGTACATAAGGAACAGGAAATTTTTCTAAGCCTGAAGCCCTTGCAGTCTGTATAATACCTACAAAAGTAATATCATGAGATGTTAATTTATCAAATTTCAACTTTAGAAAATCCATATTTTCAGAAGTATTATGATTTTTCAAAATGGAATAGGCAATTGTATTTTTCTTTGCTTCCTGCTTGCTCAAATGAAATTTTTGCTCAAGTCCTGGCTCGTCACTTACAGGTTCCTGCCCTTTTCTCAGCCATGCGCCGTTTTTATATAATTTAATCATATCAAGTCCTCCATTCTATATGTCCTAAATATCTTTCCATTATAAATTTTATCACGGTAAAATGCAAGCGCTTTATCATGCTAATTCAACAAAACATCTTTTCCCAAGGCAACTTTTATAGAACAAAGAGTGCACATCCTACGCAGAGCGCTTTTTATGTAACAAAAAACACTCTGACCATGAGACAGAAACTACTGTAATCTCATTGCCAGAGTATTTTTCTTAGTCCAAAATTAATCTTGTTTTTTCATAAACTCCATATAGCTGGAAACCATTAATGCAATTTTAAAAGTTAAGGCATCATCAAATACACGAATATCAAGTCCTGTACTTTTCTGAATTTTTTCCAATCGGTAAACTAACGTATTTCTATGAAGGAAAAGCTGTCTTGATGTTTCTGAAATATTCAAATTATTATCAAAAAATTTATTAATTGTATTCAGCGTTTCATCGTCTAAAGATTCTGGAAGCTTTCCTCCGAATACTTCTTTCATAAACATTTCACAAAGAGGCATAGGCAACTGATAAATCAGACGTCCAATTCCCAAATTGTTATATCCTACGATATTTTTCTCTACATAGAAAATCTTTCCAACATCCAAAGCCATTTTTGCTTCTTTATAAGAGCGAGACACGTCCTTAATCTCATGAATAATATTTCCATAAGATACACGTACCTGAGACATGGCCTCTGCATTAAGCATATCCACAATCATTTTTGCAATACTTTCAATTTCTTCATATCCATCGTTCTCTTCCAAACTGCGAACAATAATAATATTCTTCTCATCAATAGCTGTAATAAAATCACTATTTCTTGAGATAAACAAATTCTTCAGAATTTCTATAGAATCCTGATCTTTCTCATTCTTTGTTTCAACTAAAAGTACAACTCGTTTTGCCTCTACTGCAATATGAAGTTTTTTCGCTCTGTTATATACGTCAACCAAAAGTAAATTATCCAAAATTAAATTTTGAATAAAATTGGATTTATCAAAACGTTCTTTATATGCCACAATTAAATTCTGAATTTGTGCCACTGCAACACGCCCAATCATATAGGCATCTTCATTTCCGCCTTTTGCGACCAATACATATTCTACAGTTTGATTATCGTAAATTTTAAAGAAGTGATAACCTTTCATCACCTGGCTGTCAGCCATAGACTCAGCAAAACTTCTCACATCTCCGAAATCCTCGTTTTCAATGGCAAATGTAGTAGAATTTACCTTTCCGTCTATATCCATAACACACAAATCAATTCTGGTAATTGCTCTAAGCTCGTCTAATGTTTTTTGTATTATCTGACTTGATATCATAATCATTCTCCTTTTAATATTCACCCGAGATTTTCTAAAGTAATAATAACTGATTTTTTTTTAATTATCAACATAATTCCTATAGAGCAGTCTTTGCAAATTATTTTTTTCACAAAATATGATTTCTGAAAAAGAAGAAATCCCGCCTGGAATACCAAGCGGGAAATATAATCTTTATTCTTAGTTTGTGATAACCTGTTCTGTTTCTTTATCGAATACATGAACTTTTTCCATGTCAAGAGCAAATTTAACAGTATCGCCTGTTCTTGCTGTTGTACGTGGATTAACTCTTGCTGTCATTGGGAAGCCTTCTGTATCAAAGTACAGATATACTTCAGCACCTAATAATTCGTATACAGTAATTTTACCTTCTACGATACTATTTGGGAATGCCTGAATACGAGCTTCGTCATCGTATACATGTTCTGGACGAATACCCATAACAACTGTTTTTCCAGCGTATCCACCATCAATAAGAGCTTTTTTCTTAGAAGCTGGTACCTGAAGAACTGTATTTCCAATCTGTAAGTATACGTCATCACCTTTTACTTTTACAACTGCATCTAAGAAGTTCATCTGAGGAGAACCGATAAATCCAGCAACGAATAAATTAGCTGGTGCATTGTATAATGTCTGAGGTGTATCTACCTGCTGTACAACACCATCTTTCATAACAACAATTCTTGTACCTAATGTCATAGCTTCTGTCTGGTCATGTGTTACATAAATGATTGTAGCACCTAATCTTTCATGTAATTTAGAAATTTCAGCACGCATCTGAACACGAAGTTTTGCATCCAAGTTTGACAGAGGTTCGTCCATTAAGAATACTTTAGGTTCACGCACGATAGCACGTCCCATAGCAACACGCTGTCTCTGACCACCGGAAAGAGCTTTTGGTTTACGGTCTAATAATTTTTCAAGGTCAAGAATTTTAGCTGCTTCCTTAACCATTTTATCAATCTGATCTTTTGGAACTTTTCTTAATTTAAGACCAAAAGCCATATTATCATAAACTGTCATGTGTGGATACAGAGCATAGTTCTGGAATACCATTGCAATATCTCTGTCTTTTGGTTCTACATCATTTACAACTTTATCGCCGATTTTTAATGTACCGCCTGAAATTTCTTCCAGACCTGCAATCATACGAAGTGTTGTAGATTTACCACAACCTGAAGGACCTACAAAGATGATAAATTCTTTATCTGCGATTTCAAGGTTAAAATCTTTTACTGCTTCAAATCCGTTTGGATAAGTTTTGTTAATATGCTGTAATGATAAACTTGCCATTTCTCATTTTCCTCCTAGACAATATGTAAATATCTGTGTTTTGCTTTTTGAACTGTGTTTAGTATACAGCTATCTTTGCTTTTTTTCCATAGTTTAAATGCCCAAATATTTTTCCAAGTCTTTGTAAGCCTAGACAATAGCCTTGACATTACTGTCATTTTGACATATTTTTCATGATTACATAAGCAATCTGCACAATTCAATCTTTTATCCTCTTTACACAATCCCTTCTCTTACTTATAATAATGGCTATATAAAACAAAACCAGAAAGGATAACCTTATGTTTCGATTAATGGGAAGCATTTATAAAGATACACATATATTAAAAAGTACTGTAATATGCGATGATACCAAAGACAGCCGCACACAAAAAGTATTTCACGCTCTGGACAATATCTGTCATAAATTTGATTTGCCATCTCCAATATGGCTGGATGCCAACATCAAGGATTTTCAGAGATTTTCTAAAGTGCGCTTTTCTCAAGATAATTTTATTGAAATTCTGGATTTCGATTATTTTGAAATTCAGATTATTGAAGAAGACTAACATACTTTTATGACGCGCCCCAAATTGTGGAGCAGGATTATGACAGCAAAAGATGCCCAGCAATCCGCCAGGCATCTTTTACTCTTCATATTATTATAATCTTTCTAATAACTCTTTTCTCTTTTCTTCATATCCCGGTTTTCCTAAAAGCGCAAACATATTTGCTTTGTAGCTTTCTACTCCAGGCTGGTTAAATGGATTTACTCCTAACAGATAACCACTGACACCACAGGCAAATTCAAAGAAATAAAACAGCTGTCCTAAATAAAATTCATTCTGCTGTGGAATTTTCACCATAAGATTTGGTGTATTTCCATCTGTATGGGCAAGAACAGTTCCATTCATAGCACTTTTATTTACAAAGTCCATTCCTTTTCCTGCCAAATAATTTAATCCATCTAAATCACTTTCAGCTTCTTTGATAATCACATCTTCTTTTGCTTCTTCAATTTCAAGGACTGTTTCAAACATAATTCT
Organism: uncultured Blautia sp.; assembly: GCA_900547685.1. Classification (GTDB taxonomy): domain Bacteria; phylum Bacillota; class Clostridia; order Lachnospirales; family Lachnospiraceae; genus Blautia. The sequence goes on from URHS01000068.1 coordinate 6,474, forward strand.
GGAGCCGTCCTGAATGAACTGTCCAAGAGAATGTAAATCAGTAGTAAGATCTACAGATGCAGGATAAATACCTTTCTGATCTTTTCCTTCACTCTCTGCATATAACTGTTTCCACCATTCTGCAATATAATGTAATGTTGGTTCATAATTTGCAAGGATTTCTACTGCTTTTCCTTTTCTATGAAGGATATTACGAACTGCTGCATATTTTAAAGCGTCATTTTCTGTATAAGGAGTATTTAATGCTAATTCTCTTCCTGAGGCAGCACCTTCCATAAGTGCATCAATAGAAACACCACTTACTGCAATCGGTAAAAGACCTACTGCTGTCAGTACAGAAAAACGACCTCCTACATCATCAGGAACTACAAATGTTTCATATCCTTCTTCTGTTGCAAGAGTTTTAAGCGCTCCTCTTTCTTTATCTGTAGTTGCATAAATTCTCTTTGCTGCTTCTTCTTTTCCATATTTTTCTTCAATCATTTCTTTAAAGATACGGAAAGCAATTGCCGGCTCTGTAGTTGTTCCTGATTTTGAAATAACGTTAATAGAAAAATCTCTATCGCCAATTACGTCAACCAATCCTTTTACATAAGCTCCACTGATATTATTTCCTACATAATAAATTTCAGGTGTTTTTCTATCCCCTTTTCTCAGATTGTTGTAAAATGGGTGTCCTAAAAAGTCAATTGCCGCTCTGGCTCCTAAATAAGAACCTCCAATACCGATTACAAGAAGTACATCTGAATCATTTTTAATTTTGTCCGCAGCTTTTTTAATTCTATCAAATTCTTCTTTATCATAATTAACAGGAAGATCAATCCATCCAAGGAAATCATTTCCCAATCCTGTTCTGGACACGAGAACCTCTTTCGCTGTCTCTACCATTTTTTCCATTGCTGCTACTTCTTCTTCACGAACAACATTTACTGCTTTTGAATAGTCAAATGTAATTTTATTTTCCATTTCTATTTTCTCCTTTGACTTTTATTTGCATTCATACTTCTTTAGTTTAGCAAATCCATCTTATTTTATCAAGTTCATCTCTAACAAATTCTACAAAGGATTTTCCGTTTCTTTTACTACAACTCCTAATCTTTTCACCAAACTAACTGCCTGTGCCAGATCCACCTTTACTCCTTTTAACTCCTCCATAGTATCAGAAACAATAATTTCTTCTATATCACATGTGGAGAAATCTAAGTCCTTTAATGAAGTTTTGAAAAAACTTGCTCCACGAAAACATACATTATCTGCCCAAAAATTTGCAAATCGGCATTTGCTAAATCCCGCCTCAGTAAAATCTGTATCTTGAATTTTTACAAATCCAATATGAGATGCATCAAATCCCGTTTCTCTAAAATTACACTTTAAAAATGTAACATGATTGATTCTACTGCCGTAAAAATCAGAACCTACCGCTTTACATTTCTGAAAAGAACAACACTTAAAATAGGTATCGCTGAAGTTTGAATTTGAAAAATCACAATCCTCAAATCGAACATTTGTAAAAGAAGTTTCAGAAAAGTCACATCCTATAAATCTGCACCCGTGAAATACAGTCTGTTTAAATTCTAAGTGCCCGGCATGAGTTTTTGTCAGAAAAATATTTTCAAATAACCGATTTATAATTTCATATTCCTTCTCTGCACTTTCTTCCAAAATATTTTTCGCATCTTTCACAAGTGCTAACTCTTTCGGTATGATTGGTGCTTTTAATTCTTTTTTACTCATTGTTTTTCTTGTCCTAATACTACCGGACATCCTTTCTTTTTATTTTTTCCGTTCTTCTTGTTGATGTAAATACTTTTCTCTGGTGGCAAGTCCACCACGAATATGGCGTTCTGACTTATTTACGTCAAGTACTTTTCTTGCACTATGTGCTAAAGTAGGGTTAAGCTGCTGTAATCGTTCCGTTACATCTTTATGTTTGGTCGTTACTATTTAGAGCTGTTTTATTTTCACATTCGTCTGCCACTAAAATGCTTTCCTTTAATCCCAAATCACCTAATAATCGAAGGTAAATATCCACATTTCCATCTTTGTCTACTTCTATTTTCTTAATCAATCTCTTTAACTGTACGTTGGTCATCTCATGAACATCCGTAATATCCTCAATCTGCTTAAAAGTATCGTTTAGAATTTTTTCCATCTGATCCCCCTTTGTCAAATTGCTAGATACCATTTTCAACTCATTTTCCAGACGCTCCAGTTCTTGCCGTGTGCCACCTAATTTATCATTCAATTCTTCTCTGGAAATCAAATCATCGGTGTACATATCCATGTATTTCTGTCTCATTCTCTGTAATCTGGCAACTTGTAAGTTTAATTCCTTTTCGTACTCTGCATTTTCATCTTTTGCTTTGTACACTCTTTGGAATTCTTTCACTACATAATCAATCACTTTATTTTTTTGCTGTAGAATCCGATTGAAATATCCCTGTAAAACCTGGATTAATTCTTCTTCATCCACGGCAGTTTTATTTGGACAACTGTCTGCTCCCTTTCCATTTCTTCCGGAACAAACCCAACGCACATAAGTATTTTTGTAAGTACGGACTGTTCTTCTAAACGACCATCCACATTCTTTACATTTAATCAACGTAGAAAATAAATATTTGTTGCTTTGACGTTCATGATTCAAGTTAAATGCATCGTTTCTTCCACGAAGAATTTCCTGTGCATTTTCAAATACTTCATCTTCAATAATACGAAGTTCCGGACGTTCCACAACAAGCCATTCCGTTTCATCTTTCTCTCTTCTCTGCCCGGTCAGAAAGTCGCTGATCTCCTGCTTTCCATTGATAATCTTCCCAGTATAAATCTCATTCGTCAAAATCCGGCAGATGGCATTCTGGCTCCATTTGCAATTTCGCTTTGTTCGATACCCTTTTTCATTCAGCATATTAGAAATCTTGGCAGCACCGTAACCTTCTTCTGTGTACCACTTGTAAATTTGTTTGACAACCTTAGATTCTTCTTTGTTAATCTCAAGGTTAAAATAATCCCCGATCGTTTTATCATAACCGTACACAATATTCGGAACTCGTCCCTTTTCTGCATTCAGTTTCTTTCCAAATTTCACTCGCTTAGATGTATTAGCGCTTTCTTCCTGAGCCAACGCACCAAAAATAGTAAGAACAAACTCACTGTTTCCCATGCTTGTCATATTTGCTGTAAGGAACTGGGTTTCAATTCCCAACGCTTTCAATTTACGAACATTCTGTAAAAGATCTACGGTATTTCTGGCAAAGCGAGAAATATCCTTTACAACAACCATGTCAAACATTCCCTTTTCTGCATCTGCCATCATACGAAGAAATTCTTTTCGATTTTTTATTTTAGTTCCCGAAATACCTTCATCTGCATATAATTTCACTAAAACATCCCCGGTACGCTGCGTATATTCGGAGAAAAATTCCTTTTGAGCTTCTAAACTGTTGAGCTGGTCGGCTTTATCTGTGGAAACACGGCAATAGGCTGCTATCTTCATAGTGTTACCTCTCTGTATCAAATTTATTTTCTGTTACATCTATATTATATATCAAAATAAAGATTCGTAAACAGAAAAAGAGAAAATTATTGAAATTAATCCCATCTCAAACTACTCTACTTTTATTTATCTTTTAATCTCTTGAGCGGACCGCAATCGGAAGGAATATAAATAAATACTGCCGTTTTCTCAATGAAAAATTAAAGAAGTTTGAGGGAAAAACACCGAAAAAAACAGCTTGATCAAAAGTGTGGCTGTAAAAATCCAGACAAGGGATTTTTGCGGCCAAAAATAAATTTCATCTTTCATAGAAAAAAGGATCCTACGCAAGGTGGAAGGCTAACAAGCCTTGTCCTTGCAGGG
>URHS01000069.1 GCA_900547685.1 uncultured Blautia sp.
GTATCTCATGGGAGAAAGGGCAGGTGAGCTGGATGTTCTTTAAATTGCTGCAAAAGGAATGTATGCAGACTTTTAAAAGCCTGATTTATTGGATTTATGTAATATGCGTGTTATTATTTTTCTTTACACAGATGGGAAGTCCTGGATTTGATGCAAAGAAACCTGTTAAAGCAGAAGATGGAGTATATGGAACGAAAATTTCAAAAGATGAAAAAGATATTCAGGAAATTTTGTTAGGAGAATTGGCACAGGATTTTTATGAGGATAGCTGGACAACATATCCGGCAGGTTTTATTAAATATGTGAAAATAGACGAACAAGAAAAAGAGGAAATAAATAGGATTTTGGAAGAGATGACAGGTCTCACTGAAAAGCAGAGAAGTATGGCAATTGAGTCATTTTATGAAAAAGGAAACTCACAAAGCTATATGTATTCTATCTTCAGGCTTCATGTAAAAGAGGGTATTTCTTATGATACTTTTAAGGAAAATATGAAAAAAGTATGTTCTATTTTAGGGGATGGTTCTTCTTATGAGGAAAGTAAATTCAGTCAGGGTGTGGACGTTTTGGCAGATTATGAAGATGCTGTGGCAGAATATGAAAATCTCATAGAAAAGGATAAATTCACAAGAGGATATGCAAGACTTTTCAGCGATTATATGGGGATTGTTTTAGGAATTATGCCCGTGTTTGTAGCTGTTACAAGATGTATGCGAGATAGAAGAGCAAAGATGCAGGAATTGATTTATGTTCGTAAAGCTTCTGCCGCTGCTGTGATTTTAAGCAGATATTTATCTATGGTAATAACGATGCTTTTACCGGTAATCTTTGCAGCTGTTTATACTCTGATGCAGTGCATTGGTTATACAAAAGGTATGAATATTTCTATTGATTATTTCGCATTTGTACCTTCAGTGTTTATTTGGTTGCTACCGGAAATTATGGTAGTATCTGCTCTGGGTATGTTTTTAACAGAGCTTACAGATACAGCCATTGCTGTTTTTGCACAGGCCGCATGGTGGTTTAGTAGTGTATTTATGCAGGCGGGAGGTTTAGCTTCCGGAAATTTCGGTTTCCATCTGGTTGTGCGTCATAACAGTGCCATGGATTATCAGGTGTTTGTGGCTCATTATCGGGAATTTATTATAAACAGAGTTTTTTATGCAGGATTAGCATTGATTTTTGTTGGGTTATCTGTGTGGGTTTACAGTATGAAGAGAAAAGGAGCGTGGGATTTTTATGGAAAGATACTTCATGGTAGCAAAAGAAAATCAAAAGCATAATCTGCCAATGCCATTTTTACTTTGTATTTTACTTCTTATGGTTTCCCCTCTTTTTCTGGGGATAGAAAACCTTACAGAAATAGAAACTGCAAAAGTTTTAGAGTATTATGTGGTATTTATCAGTGTGATTTTATTTCCGGCAGTGTTTTTGCCGGAACAGGATAAAGATATTAGAGATTTGTTGTCATCGAAATATATGCCCATAGCAAAATTGTACAGCATTCGTATTATACAAGTACTGATTTATTTAATGTTACTTTTAGGTGTTTATATGTATCTTTTAAAAGCCGGAAATTGTACGTTTGCTTTTGGAAAATTATATATGGGTGAACTGGCAACTATGGTATTTTTAGGTGGAATGGGCGTTTTCTTTTATGCATTGACCGATCAGGTTGTGGTAGGATATATGATACCGCTTTTGTATTATATGCTGAATATCACCATTCCCATTAACAAGATAGGCACTTTTTATTTGTTTTCCATGAGTATTGAGAAATATGAGTGGAAGTGGACTTTAGGCATTGCAGGTGTTGTACTCTTGGTAGCAGGAATTGGTATTCGCTCTAAAAGAAAATAAAAATTTATCGAAAAACGATAAAAAAATATTGAAAAACAAAAAGTTCTGTGGTATTCTTTGGTAAAGAGAAAATCACAGAACTTTTTTGCAGGAGGTAAAAGATGAATTGGAACAAGGATAAAAGCTTGAAATTTACAAGGATCTGCATATATTTATTTGCAGTTGTTCTTGCGGGGATGTGTATTGGCGCTCCGTGGCTGTATCGGGAGTTTTTAGAACTTCGCAGTCCTCTTTTGGATGGAATGCTGCCGTACTTTTTAGTGACGAATTATGCCACAGCAGTTCCGGTTGGAATCGCACTTTATAAAATGAATGGTCTGTTGAAAAATATCAGTAAAAACCAGGTATTTATTTTTGAAAATACAGAATATTTGAGACAGTTGTCTTGGTGCTGTGTGGGAGCGGGAATGATTTTTGCAGTCAGTGGTTTTTATTATTTTCCATTTTTGTTTTTATTTGGTGCAGCTATGTTTATGGCTTTAGTACTGCGTGTGATAAAAAATGTTTTTGCGCAGGCAGAAGAAATTAAAAGAGAAAATGATTATACCATATAGGAAGGGTGATAAAAATGCCTATTGTAGTTAATCTTGATGTAGTTATGGCAAAGAGAAAAATCAGTGCAGGAGATTTGGCAAAAGCTATTGATATTACGCCTGCCAATTTATCTGTGTTAAAAAATGGAAAGGCAAAAGCAGTTCGTTTTACTACTCTGGAAGCTTTGTGCAAGACATTAGAGTGTCAGCCGGGAGATATTTTGGAGTATGTTTCTGAGGAAGAATTCTAAATAGTTTTCAGAAAGTGAGGAAGAAAAATGGAAGATAAAAATTGGGTAAGTACAGAAATGGACTTACCTTTAGAAAGTAAACCCTTTTTTAAGGAAATGGAGGCAGACAAATGGGACAAAATTTTTGCAGTGGCTTATATATTTTTAGGATATGTATTGTGGAAAACAGGACAGTATGACTCTATTTTTAATATATCGGGTTTTGTTTTTCTTTATATTGCAGTAGTTTCATTATATTGTTTTGTAAAAGGTTTTTGCATAAAAGGAGAAAAGATATTTTGGAGCGTCATTTTGCTGGCAATAGGGGTTCCGTACGGATATTATTCTATTATGCCGCTTACTCAGTTAGGAATGCTGGCAATGGTAGGGGCATATTGGACGCTGGTTATGACAGAAGCTCTTGTTTCAGAAGGTAAAACATCCTCTTGGGTACTTCTGGATGTATGGTATGCTCTGGTGATTTTGCCATTTTCTAATTTTTTATGCCAAATCAGAGTGCTGCTGCAAAGTCTGTTTCGTAAATCTCAGAAAAGAACAGGGATTATGATTTTACTGGGAATAGGGATTTCCCTTCCGGTACTTGTTATTATTTTGCCGGTTTTATCCCAGGCAGATGCAGGGTTTTCCCAGATGCTCAGGGGAATTTTCAAAAAAGTTTTTATTTTTAAAGAAGGTTTTTTTCTTCAGTTATGTATAGAAATTCCTGTGGTGCTCATTCTTTCTTCCCTGATGTTTGGTACTATTTATGGAGGAATTTATAAGAGGAATATAGAGCAAGACCTTTGTAAAAAACATAAAGAAATATCAGGAGAAGGATTTCATATGATACCGGATATAGCTATTTATACCTTTGCAGGAATTATTGGATTTACCTATCTTTTGTTTATTGCTTTTCAGGCAAAGTATCTTTTTTCAGCCTGCTTAGGTATTTTACCGGAGAGTTTTACTTATGCGGAATATGCAAGACAGGGATTTTTTGAACTTTGTGGAATTACTGCTTTTAATGTACTGCTTCTCCTGTTTATGAATGTTTTTACAAGAACCATAACAAGAGAAAATAAAGTACTTTCTGTAATAAATATAGTCTTTTCTGCAGTGACGATTTTGCTTTTGATTACAGCAATGAGTAAGATGGGAATGTATATTGCAGCTTATGGTTTTACCATAAAGAGAATACAGGCAAGTGTATTTATGATATGGCTCTTTCTTGTACTTTCTATGATTATCTGCCATCAGAAAAAGAAAATTCCATTAGTTCGATGGGCTGTTTTGTCAGGTGCGTTTCTTTTTGCTTTGCTTTGTGTATTGCCCTTGGACGCTATGCTTTCTTAGTGCACAGTATAAAAAGTAGTTGCCAGAAACTTTATACTTGTATATACTATATCTTTACAGAAAAAATATACAAGTGAGGGAATTATGGAAACAAAGGATTTTATGACAAAACCGGTAAAAGGGTTATTTTTTCATTATTTAATCCCGTCCATTATGGGCACAATGGTAACCTCTATCTATGTTCTGGCAGATACCATTATTATTGGAAAAGGTTTGGGAAGTGTGGCAATGGCAGCATTAAATATTGCACTTCCCATTTATAATGTGTTCTTTGGATTGGGACTTTTATTTGGCGTAGGCGGCTCTGTACTGATGTCAATTTTCAGAGGACGAGGAGAGAAAGAAAAGGCAGATGCATACTTTACAGCATCTTTTTTGTTAAACATTCTTGTATGGCTTTTGCTCCTTGTAGTAAGCGTTGTCTTTATGGAAGATATTGCATGGCTTTTAGGTGGAACAGAGGAAACCATGCCTTATATTATGGATTATATTCCTTACATTATATGGGGAATGGGAGCATATTTCTTATCTGCTTTCTTGCAGACTTTTGTTCGAAATGACGGTGCGCCGAAGCTGGCAATGAACGGTGTGATTGCCGGAGGGATTACCAATATTGTATTGGATTATGTATTTGTATTTCCAATGAAAATGGGAATGGCAGGTGCTGCAATTGCAACGGTAATTGGTTCTTATTTAACAGTAGGAATTTTATTTATTCATTTTTTTACAAAGAAAAATCAGTTGAAATTCAATTTCCGTGGTATTCGTTTGAGTTATATTAAAGACATTATGGTGAATGGAACAGCCAGTTTTTTAATTGAAGTTTCATCAGGAATTACGATTTTTGTATTTAATCTGCAGCTCTTAAAATATGTGGGAAATACAGGTGTTACTGTATTTGGAATTATTTGTAATACAGCTATTGTTATTATGTGTCTGTGTAAAGGTGTTAATCAGGCATCTCAGCCTATTATTTCTGTGAATTATGGGGCTGGACAGTTCAGCAGAACTTTTTCAGTAAGGAAATTGACTATGATTACGTCTATTATTGTCTGTGGTGTGATTGTGTTGGTAGGAATTTTTGCACCTGATTTCTTTACTTATATTTTCTTAAATCCTGATAAAGAAATTCTTTCTATGTCAGGAAATGCGGTAAGGATTTATTTTATCGGATTTTTATTTACAGCAGTAAATATGGTGTATATCTGTTATTTTCAATCTGTGGTAGAAAATGGATATTCACTGCTTTTGTGTCTTTTAAGAGGTTGTGTTCTGGTACTGATTTTTGTATATGTACTGCCTGTTTTTATGGGTGTTACAGGAATTTGGCTGGCATATCCGGCGGCAGAATTTTGTACTATGGCAGAGGGAATGTTTGTAATAAAGAGAACAGATAGAAAAAATTTTCAAAAAATAGTTGACAAAAAGGAAAGTTAAGCATAAAATAATATCATCAAAAAGCAAAACCGATGAGAAAGAGTAGTAAGCTTGAAAAGAAATTACAGAGAGCGGCAGATGGTGGAATTGTCGTATGGATTTTGAAGTTGAATGGACTTTCGAGGGCGATACCGAAATGAAAAAGAGTAGGTATTGTCGGGAACCGAACCCGTTATCAATCAGGCGTGTATGTCAGTACATGGAGAGAGTGGACATTTAGCAATGTCAAGTTGAGTGGTACCGCGATAATAAAGGATTTTATTACCGTCTCAAGTTATAAATTAACTTGAGGCGGATTTTTTATTGTATGGAAAATTACGTTTTATACAATGAAAAGGCTCCGTGTAAGATACCAAAAAAGCAGAGAAAAGGAGAAAAAATTATGAAGAAAAAAGTTTTAGTTATGATTTTAGGTGCGATTTTAACAACAGGTCTCTTTACCGGATGCAATGGCAAAAGTAATGAGGGAAAAGAAGGGGTTTATCGTATTGGTATTTCCCAGTTTGCAGAACATGGTTCTTTAGATAATTGCCGTGAAGGATTTTTGGAAGGACTGAAAGAGGAAGGCATTGAAGAAGGAAAAAATCTGGAAATTGATTTGGATAATGCAAATTCAGATACTGCTACAGCAGCGCAGATTTCGGATAAATTTGTATCAGATAAAGTAGATTTGATTTGTGCTATTGCAACACCAAGTGCGCAGGCAGCTTATAACAGTGCAGCTAATACAGAAATCCCTGTTATATATACAGCAGTGACAAATCCGGAAGAAGCAGAACTTTCAAAAGAAGATAAAACACCGGTAGGAAGGGTCACAGGAACAAGTGATCGGCTTCCTGTAGAAGCACAGTTGAAAATGATTCGTGAAATGCTTCCGGACGCAAAAACAATTGGTATTTTATATACTACCAGTGAAGCCAATTCCGTTCATAGCATTAAAGAATATGAGAAATATGCGAAAGATTATGGATTTACTTTAGAAACGGCAGGTGTTACAAATACTTCGGAAGTATCTTTAGCAGCAGCAGGATTATTAGAAAAAGTGGATTGTCTTACAAATCTTACAGACAATACAGTAGTCAGTGTTTTACCAACAATTTTAGAGCAGGCAAATAAGAAAGGCATTCCTGTATTTGGCAGTGAAATCGAGCAGGTGAAGATGGGATGTCTGGCAGCAGAAGGTTTAGATTATATTAATCTCGGCAAAGAAACCGGAAAAATGGCAGCAAAAATTTTAAAGGGTGAGGAAAAAGCTGAAGAAATGTCCTATAAGATTTTTGAAGAGAGTAGCCTTTATATCAACGAAAAAGCAGCAGAGAATTTAAAAATAGAATTTTCTGAAGAGCTGAAAAACAGAGCAGAGGAAATATTTACAGAAATTGAAGGATAAGAAAAGAGGAAAAGAAAATGGATTTTGCAATTAGTATTATTGAGCAGGGACTGATTTATGGCATTTTAGCTTTAGGTGTATATATTACCTATAAGATTTTAGATTTTCCCGATTTAACTGTAGATGGAAGTTTTCCTTTAGGGGCAGCAGTAACAGCGGCACTTTTAAAATCCGGTGTGAACCCATATCTCACATTGCCTGCGGCATTTTTGGCAGGCGCTGCAGCCGGACTTTGCACAGGACTTATTCATGTGAAATGCAAAGTCAGGGATTTGCTTTCAGGAATTATTATGATGACAGCTTTGTATACAGTCAATTTAATGGTGGCGGGAACTAACAATGTGCCTTTATTTTCCAAAGAAACTATTTTTAAAAATGATTTTTTAGATGGCATATTTAGCGGAAGCAGTTCAAAATATAGTGCTTTGATTATTATTTTACTGGTTGTTCTTATCAGTAAGATTGCATTGGATGAATATTTGAAAACAAAATCAGGATATTTGTTAAGAGCAGTAGGAGATAATGAAAATCTTGTTACTTCCCTTGCGAAGAACAAAGGAAATGTAAAAATTTTAGGTTTGTCTATTGCCAATGGACTGGTTGCATTAAGCGGCTGTATTTCCTGCCAGCAGCAGGGGGTATTTGAAATTTCTTCCGGAACAGGAGCTATTGTAGTAGGTCTTGCAAGCGTAATTGTAGGAACCAGTTTTTATAAAATGTTGAAAAAAATCTCCTTTATCAAGGTGACAACCTTTGTATTTTTGGGGGCAATTCTTTACAAAGCATGCACGGGAATTGCCATTTTATACTTCCCGCCTCAGGCAATGAAGATGATTTCAGCATTGTTCCTTTTAGGTGTGTTAGTCTTAATTCTGGTTGTTGATAAAAAAGAAAAGAGAGGGAAAAGTCATGCTTGAGTTAAAACATATTCATAAATATTATAATCCTGGAACTGTCCATGAAATGTGTTTGTTTGAAGATTTTAATTTAACTATAGAAAAAGGGGAATTTGTATCGATTGTAGGCAGCAATGGTTCCGGCAAGACTTCTCTTTTAAATATTATCTGCGGAAGTATTGAACTTGATGAAGGAAAAATTTTGGTAGACGGAAAGGATATTACAAAGCAAAAAGAATACAAACGTCTGGAAAAAATCGGACGTGTGTACCAAAATCCGGCAATGGGAACCTGCCCTTCCATGACAATATTAGAAAACATGGCAATGGCAGATAATAAAGGAAAATCCTTTGGCTTAAAAAGAGGGACAGATAAGAAGCGCATTGCTTTTTATAAAGAAGAACTAGCTAGATTACAACTTGGATTAGAAGATAAACTGAATACAAAAGTAGGGGCTCTATCAGGAGGGCAGAGGCAGGCACTGGCACTTTTGATGAGTACCATGACACCTATTGATTTTTTGATTTTAGATGAGCATACAGCAGCTTTAGACCCTAAGACAGCAGATTTAATTATGGAATTAACAGAGAAAATTGTCAGAGAAAAACAACTGACAGCTATTATGGTGACTCATAATCTTCGTTATGCCGTAGAATATGGGGACAGACTTCTTATGCTGCATCAGGGAAATGCAGTTATGGATGCTGCAGCAGAAAAAAAGAAAGAAATAAAAATTGAGGATATTTTAGATAAGTTTAACGAAATAAGCATAGAGTGTGGAAATTAACAACCCTTGAAATAAACTATATATCGTGTTAATATCATATATATTGACTAAATATAGTGGAGGGTGAAAGAATGAACGTTGAAGAATGGCTGGGTAGCGAAAACCAGCTTGGAATGGATATCTGGAATAAAAAATACAGGAATGAACAAGAGGATTTTGAAGGTTGGATTGCACGTGTCAGTGGTGGGAATGAAGAAATCGCAAAGTACATAAAAGAAAAAAAATTTCTTTTTGGAGGAAGAATTTTATCCAATCGAGGGCTGGATAAGCAGGGGAAAAAGGTAACATATTCGAACTGCTATGTCGTTGAACCGCCGGAAGATAATATAGAAAGTATTTTTGATTGTGCAAAAAAACTGGCACGTACCTACAGCTATGGCGGAGGTTGTGGCGTGGATATTTCCAAACTCAGTCCAAGAGGTGCGAAAATTAATAATGCAGCAAAGGAGACTAGCGGAGCTGTATCTTTTATGGAGTTATATTCTCTTGTAACGTCTTTAATTGGACAAAACGGAAGAAGGGGAGCGTTGATGATTTCCATTGACTGCTCCCATCCTGACGTTCAGGAATTTATTGAATTAAAAACAGACTTGGAAAAAGTAAATACAGCCAATATTTCTGTGCGTATTCATGAAGACTTTATGGAAGCAGTAAAGAAAAATGAAGAATATCGGCTGCACTATACAAGAGAAGTGACGGGACAGGTAATTGAGCGCATGGTAAATGCCAGAGAATTATTTCACCGAATTACAGAAACTAATTGGGATTATGCAGAACCGGGAGCGCTGTTCTGGGATCGAATTACAGGTTGGAATTTGTTGAGCAATACCAAGGAATTTTCTTATGCCGGCGTCAATCCTTGTGCAGAAGAACCTTTGCCAGCAGGAGGAAGTTGTCTTTTGGGAAGTATAAATCTTTCTGCTTTTGTGGAAAATCCTTTTACAGAAGAAGCTTATTTTGATTTTGAAGAATTTAAACGTTGTGTACAGGCATCTGTAAAAGCTTTAAATGAAGTATTAGAAGAAGGATTGCCTTTGCATCCCCTTCCGGAGCAGAGGGAAAGCGTCAGTCAATGGCGTCAGATTGGATTGGGAATTATGGGGCTTGCAGACGCACTGATAAAACTGGGACTTACTTATGGAGAAGAAGATGCAGTTTCCGTTTGTGACAGAATTGGTTTTGCTATGGCAGAAGCTTACGCAAAAGCAGGAGCAAAGATTGCATTTAACTGCAGAGGACAGGAACATTTGGAAACGGCTCTGGCAAATTATAAAGCAAAAGGTATTGATGCAAAAGGCTATATCTGTGACGTAACAGATGAAGAACAGGTTGCAAATATGGTAGCAGATATTGAAAAAGAGCTGGGGACCATTGATATCTTAGTAAATAATGCGGGAATTATCAAACGTATTCCAATGACAGAGATGAGCGCAGCAGAATTCCGTCAGGTAATCGACATTGACTTGAATGCGCCGTTTATCGTGTCAAAAGCAGTTATTCCGGGAATGATTAAAAAAGGACATGGAAAAATCATCAACATTTGTTCTATGATGAGCGAATTAGGACGTGAAACAGTATCTGCTTATGCAGC
>URHS01000070.1 GCA_900547685.1 uncultured Blautia sp.
CCGGGTCTGATACCTGTATCCTCGGCCACTCGAAATGTTGTGTTGTTCGTATATTGTATGGAAAGAGGATTTGATATTAAGCTAAAAAAGTATAATTTGATATAGAGATAAAAAATCCCTTAGCAGGTTGGGTATGTATGATGTGGCCCCAATAAAGTCTAACTTATTGGGGGCACATCAGTGGCCTGCGTGGGGATTTTTATTTTTTTAATATTTTAACTTTTTACTTATAAAAATTTTTAAGACTTTAATTCTTTGATTACTTTAGTTACTTGATCAGTTCAGGTCGAGGAACTGTTCGTAGATTCGGCAGACTTCTTTTGCCTGTTGTTCTTCTGGCATTTCGCAGAAGATTCGGATCAGGGGTTCGGTGCCGGAGAAGCGGCCTACTACCCAGCCGCCGTTTTTGAAATAGACTTTGCTGCCGTCCAGGTAGGAGACGTGGTCGATTTCGTAGGGGAGGGCGGGGAGTTGTTTTTCTTCCAGGAGGATTTTTTGTACGGCTTCTTTTTTCTCCTGGTTGAATTTGTAGTCTCTTTCTTCCATGTATATCTTGCCGCATTCGGCTTCGATGTCGGCATAGATTTCAGAGAGTTTTTTGCCGGTGACGGCTATCATTTCTACCAGGAGGCAGGCGGCGTAAACGCCGTCTTTTCCGTGGATGTGGCCGCGGACGGTGAGGCCTCCGGAGGATTCGCCGCCGATGACTGCATTGGTTTCGGTCATTTTGGCGGAGATGTGTTTGAAGCCGACGGGGACTTCATAGCATTTCTCGCCGAATTCCTGCGCTACCTTGTCGAGCATGTGGGTGGTGCAGATGTTGCGGACGACGGGACCCTGCCAGCCTTTGTATTTTACCAGGTAGTAGTAGAGGAGCACCATGATGTCGTTGGGGTGAAGGAATTTTCCTTTGTCGTCAATGACGCCAAGGCGGTCGGCATCGCCGTCGGTGGCTATGCCGATGTCGCATTTTCCGTCCAGGACGAAATTCTGGAGGGGGCGGAGTGTTGCCGCGGTGGGGGCGGGCAGCTTCCCGCCGAAGAGCGTATCGTGGCGTTCATGGATGGTGTCAACTTCGCATCTGGCCGTAAGCAGTATGGTCTTGATGGAGGTTTCGCTTACGCCGTACATGGGGTCAAGGGCAATTTTGAGCCTGCTGTTGCGGATGGCCTGCATATCAATGTTGTCTATGATGTTGTCCAGGTATTCGTTCAGGGGATAGATTTCCTGAATCAGTCCGGCTTCCAGGGCTTTGTCGTATTCCATGGATTTAACTTCCTCGTGTTCGATCCTGGCGATGTATTTTTCGATTTCATCCGTCTGCTGGGCGCTGGCGTCCCTGCCGCCTTCGGTGAATACTTTGATTCCGTTGTATATCGCCGGGTTGTGGCTTGCGGTAATCATCATGCCGTAGGGCATTTCATGCTTCATCACATAAAACATGACAAGGGGTGTGGGCGCTGATTTATTCACAAGATAGGCGGTTACGCCCTCTGCGGCGAATACCTGGCCGGCCCATTGCATGGCTTCTTTGGCCAGGAAGCGTCTGTCGTAGCCGATAACGATTCCTTTGTCTGCCGCATTTTCTTCTTTCATTTTAAGGCACAGCGCCCTGGCAAGAAGCTGTATATTTGCCTTGGTGAAATCGTCTCCTATCACTGCTCTCCATCCACCTGTTCCAAACTTAATCATAGGTTTTTCCTCCCTTTTTTACACGGTAGTGTCAAGTTTCACTACCGTTTTTTATTGTTAAACCTTGATTTTATGGGAGTTTGCAATAAAAAGAGCATTGACCTCCCTTTTTTGGTATAATATCCTCGACCAAAATTCCAAAATACCGAAAGGAGCCAATGCTCATGGACATTATACTTTATTTACTTCACTACATTCAATACCAACAGCGAATGATTCGCTATCTTTTTTCCTTTATCTGCAGATACATTCCTCTCCGGCAGTGGGCTTTTGATGATTCCCATTCTCCAAAGTATCAGAAATTCAAAACGGACGAGCTTCCTCTCATCACTGATTTCCGTCAGGACTGGACTTACAAGGAACTGATTCCTTACTTTGAAAAACGTTACGGTAAGAAAATCCGTCCCGTCAACCGCCGGTCCGAGTGTGATATTCTAGATGTATGCTGTTGCCCCCGCTGCGGTGCTCCTAAACCATTTCTATACAAAAATAATGGTTCCAAGGGACAGGTTCTCTGCAAGGTCTGTGATACCAGATTTTCTCCGAAAGAAAGCCGCTTTTCCTCTGTAAACCTTCGTTGCCCGCACTGTGGGAATACCCTTGTTCCAAAGAAAAACAGGAAACATTTCATCATCCATAAATGTGTGAATCCCAAATGCCCTTACTATCTTCACAATCTTCGTAAAGTTGATAAAAAAGACTTCGATGAGGACTATGGTAAGAATAAATACAAGCTCCACTACATCTACCGCGAATTCACGATAGATTTTTTCCGCATGGATTTAAACTCCCTGCCAAAGAATGCTTCTTCCCTGAAATTCAGCAAATTTGATTCCAATACAATGGCTCTGTGCCTGACTCTCCATGTAAATCTCGGATTGTCTCTAAGAAAAACTTCCCAGGCCTTAAAGGATTTGTACAACATCTCCATTTCCCACCAGCAGATAGCGAACTACTGCAAAACTGCCGCTGTCTGTATCAAACCTTTTGTTGACCACTATGATTACGGCTCCGGCAGTGTCTTCACTGCTGATGAAACCTACATCAAAATCCGTGGTATCAAGACTTATATCTGGTTCATCATGGATGCCGCTAAACGTTCCATCATCGGCTATCAGGTATCTGATAACCGTGGTGTCGGCCCCTGTATCCTCGCCATGAGAATGGCTTTTCGTCACTTAAACGTGGAACAATGGAGCAAAGCTCCGTTATTCCGCGAAAGTCACTTGACATAAGGTTCTCGGATTATCCTGTCTGTGCAGAAAACTATCTTAACCTTTGATAATTGAAATAACTTCCTCTGGTGATTCTGCATTTACAATACGTTCCATTTTTTCAGAATTTGAAAAAATTGCCATAATATCTTGCAAAATCTCTATTTGTTTTCCGTCTTTTCCTAGTGCGATATTAAATACTACTTTTACATGGACAAAAGAATCATCATCCATCCGCTTAAATTCGATTGGTTCATCAAGAACTGCAATCGCTACCGTCGAAGCAAGTACATGTTCCGGCGAAACATGAGGAATTGCAACTTCCCACTCTTCAAATTTAAGTCCTGTTGGGTATTCCTTTTCTCGCTCTAAAACTGCATCATAAAAACTTTCTTTTATCCTTCCATTTTGCAACAGTTTTTCATATAACCTCCAGATAACATCTTCTTTTCTGTCAGCTTTTACATGAACTAGTGTACATTCTGGAAATAACATATCTTCTAACTGCATTTTTGTCCCTTTCTTTTACTAGTCACTTCCACTTAAAAACCTTTGTGGATTCTTAATCAACATCTTCCAAAAGTCTTCTTCTGAAATATGCTTTAACAGCGTATTCTTTAAATCTGTTAATATGTATTTGAGTCCCGGCGTTCCTCCATATGCTAAAAGGTAATCCATCTTTCCCATGTCCCCTGATAATACAACATGATCGGCAAATCCATCTTCTACTAAATCTGTAATCATACGAACACAAAATGCATCTTTATCACTTAAACATCTTCCTACATGATCAATGCAGATTGTTGCACCTCTTTTACACAGTTCCTTTGCATAATCAATATCATGTTTACTATCAATATGTCCTAACAAAACTTCTTCTGGAAATACACCATAATGTTCTAACATGTCTAACTGTTCAATTCCCATCGTTCCTTTATCGCAATGGGTACTTATCGGAATTCCAGTATCCCGATGAATTTTTGCAACAATCTCTATGGATTTTTCTTCCTGCTTCGTAATGGTTTCAAAACTTGTTCCCATTTTTATAACTCCCGGTTGTATCAATGTTCCATCCATACCATTGTTAATTTCATCTACAACCAGATCATATAATTCTGAAAGTTTCTTTTCCTTAAACCATGGTGGCATAAACAATTCTTTATGAAACCCTGTACAACATACAACATATATCCCTGCTTCTTTAGCAATCCTTTGGTATGCCAAAACATCTCTTCCATAATATATCGGAGTCATTTCCACAATTGTTTTTCCTCCGGCATTTGCAAATGATTCTGCTTCTTTGAAAGATGCTTTCTCATCTTTCAAAGTATATAGGATATATTGATCTTCTGAAATTTGTGGTTGAACAATCAAATGTTCATGAGCATAAACTGTTCCCAACTGTTCAGCATCCACGAATCCTGATACTGTCATTACCTGACTTTTTCCCATCGCAGCACCTCCTTTATTGTTTTAAATAAAAAACGTTGTATATCTAAAACACATTACATCTTTAACATGTTTTAAATATACAACGTTTCAAAATCAGACACCACAACAGGAATGTCCGTTATCATTACGGACATCCCAACATCCCAAACTATCAATTAAGGACATGTTAACAATTGCCGTAATTCATTATTTCCTTTTTTGTTATTTACATTTCAATTTGAGACAACAAATTTACAAAAGCCGTAAAGTTTCGTTCTTCAATTAATTGTAATACCGCTTTTTCATTTGCAATAAATTCTGAGATTAATTGCAAGAAATTAGTTAAATCTCTTTGCTCATCTTCTGCAACCGTCATTAAAATCACTACCTGCACTTCTTGTCTTGTCCATTGGATTGGATGATCTAACACTGCTATACAGGCAAAACTTATACTAGATGTTGTTTCGTACGGATGTGGAAGTGCTACATGTTTTGCAAGATCAGTTCCTGCAATTTCCTCTCTCCTTAAAAGACCCTCATAAAAATCTGTTGGAATTCCATATTTCTCAGGTATTCTCTGACATATTTCAAATAGAACTTCCTCTTTTGTTTCCCCTTTTATATTATCATAGAATAACTCTTCATTATACACATCTGCAATTGTATTTGAAGCCTTAAATTTCAAAATAGAGCTGATCTTATCAACTTCTTCGTCTTCTAAGAAAGCAGAAATTCCTAATACCGGTTTCGGTAAAACCCTGTTAATCTCCACGGTTGTAAAAATATAATCCACTTTTGAAAAATCAAAAGAATCCAAATTATACATCTCACATGTGTACACTTCATCCACATATTTCTTAAATTTCTTCTTATATTGATACGCCAATAATTTCGATGTACTCATATTGGTTGCACAAATAACTAGAATATTATATTTTTTCTTTTTATCCTTTTCCTGTTCAATAAATAATGCAAAAATACTGGTTATATATGCAATTTCATTTTCTGGAATTTCATGAAAATATGTTTTTTTCAATGGTATGACTGCCTGCGATGCAACATTATATGCAAAAAAGTATTTTTTCTTTGTTGCATCTGCAAATGGATTCTTGGCAATGATGCCATATCTCATTCGTATATCCATAGGAATTAAGAAAATGATCAAATCATATAACAATGTAAGATTTTGACGCATATCTAAATGCATCATATCGTATACACACTCTAACATCTGCGTTGCCTGTTTTCTTGCCTGATTGATAACTCCTGATTCCACTTCTCCTTCTAATACATTATAATCGCTTCTTGCCGCAATATTAATAGCAATATAATACACTTCAGAATCTGGAAGATTAATAACAAAACTCTTATTTATCTCCTCTATAATCTTCTGTGCAACATCAATACATGGTTTATAAATTCTATTAACTACTTCATTTTTGCTAACTGTAATTTTATAATTTTCTTCATATCGTACCTTTGAAATATAAATACAATACATCATTTCTTGAATCATAGATTTTGACAAAACTACTTTTTGATTCTGAATATTATTTAAAAGAATCTCTAAAATTATTTTCAATTCTCGTGTTTTTTCTTCTGAGATTCTCTTCGTCCATTGATTATCTTTAAACTGAGATATCATACAATTACGAATATCAAACTCAATTCCCTGTACATGCAATCCATAATTTGGTCGTCGAATCAATGTTATATGATAATTTTTTAAAATATCTTCAACATTTCTTAAATCGTTTGTGATTGTTGATCTGGATACATACAACATCTCACTCAAATCATCAATTCGAACAAATTTATGCTGTTTCAATAAATAATCCAGCAGCCATTCTTCCCTTTCTTTTGAATTATTCGGAATATCTGTTTTCAACAAAAATGCATCGTCATTTATCAATTTCTGATATTTATTCTTATCATTAATAATCAAATGATACCCTTTTCTTGTTTTAGCCTCAATTTCCACCCCATATTCATCTACAGAATCACGCATTTTAGCTATAGTTGTTCTAACTGTCTTCTCATTCAAATCCAAAATTTTAGCAAGTTCTGAGGCTGTGACATACTTCTTGTCAGATAATTCTATAATAATTTTTTTCATTCTGTAATCTAACATAACCACATCTCTCTTCACAAAGGTATTTTTAACTATTTTTTTATTATAACAATTCCTAAAAAAGATGACAATTAGCAATCTGTATTTCCACTTGAAAATTATGTTTGCAAAAAAGGTACTGAATTCCTCTTTTCTCTGAATTGGAATCCAGTACCTTCTTTTTATTTATTGTATTTTATATATTATTGTTGTAATTATCATAAGTATAGTGTTTGAAGACTAGATGTCTTAAAATTATAATAATGATTTATAAAGTGCAATAATATACTCTACGCTCGCATCTTTTGGATTTCCTGGTGCGCATGCGTCTGCATAAGCGGATTCTGCTAAAAACTGTACATCTTCTTCTTTCACGATTTCTTTTAAATCTGCTGGTATTCCGACATCTGCTGATAATTTTATCACTGCATCAACGGCTGCTTTTCTGTATTCTTTCTGTGTCATATCTTCAACACCTTCAACACCCATTGCTTTTGCAATATATTTGTATTTGTCTCCTGTTGCATCTGCGTTATATTCCATAGCTGTTGGAAGAAGGACCGCATTTGCTACTCCGTGTGGTATGTCATAAACTGCACCTAATGCATGAGCCATAGAATGTACGATTCCAAGTCCAACGTTTGAGAATCCCATTCCTGCAATGTACTGTCCCATTGCCATTCCTTCTCTTCCTTCTGGTGTATTTTCAACAGCTCCTCTTAAGTTTTCAGAGATCAGTTTGATCAGTTCGATCGCTTTGATATGGAACATATCTGTCATTTCCCATGCAGCTTTTGTTGTATATCCTTCGATGGCATGTGTTAATGCATCCATACCTGTTGCTGCTGTTGCGATTTCCTGGATTGCTCCTGCTCCGTGATAAGATGTTCCATTTAATACGATACGCAATTTTTTAACTATTTCCGTTATAAAATTGTTCAAGTAGCAATACAAGTTACACATTTGGTAAAATATAAATAATGTTACATTTCGTTAAAAGTGTAACACCTTATCTTTTCTAAATATCTTTAAATAAATTGTAAATCTTCGGTGGCATCGCATTGATCTACGATCTGTTTTACCGTGATCTTATTTACCGGGGTATGTACGAGTAATTCTTTCATATATAATCTTATTTTACATTATTTTTGATATTTTATAAAGACAAAAAGATTGTTATCTGAACATTCCACCAGATAACAATCTTTTTATATTATCAGGAAGTTTTACTATTTATTTAAAAAGATGCATTTCCTCTTCCGCCACACAGGCCATCAAATTCTTTTAATTTGTTCTTCGCCTGCTGTGATACATTTTTTGGAACCTGAATCTGTACCACTGCATACTGATCTCCTTTTTGCGATGGATTCTTCATCAACGACATTCCTTTTCCACGCAGACGGATCTTAGATCCTGACTGTGTTTCTTCTTTGATTTTACAATTATAACCTATCATAAATCCTTGTCAAGACTTAAAATAATGATGTTCAGGCTATTGAATGATACAACTCATACATGCCAAAAATAAACATTGTCAAATTTAATCTATTCCTTATTGGGCAAAGCGCGCCATCTGAGAGATGGGACAAAGACAAATGATTTCCTTACACATCTGTGCACAAAGCTGACTTACGTCCATTTCGTAATTGATATTTTATTTCTGCGCTTTTCCTGCACTTCCGCAAACTTTTATTTTGCTCATAACATATTTTTTTACTTCTTCACGGCCTGCTGCGCTATATTTCTTAGGATCAATAGTATCAGTATCTGCAGTAAAAACACCCTTTACTCCTTTTGTAAATGCAATACGGAGATCGGTAGCATAATTTACTTTACAGATACCACGTTTAATACACTCTTTTACCGCTTCGTCCGGCACACCGCTTGTTCCGTGAAGAACGAGCGGAATCTCTACAACATCTCTGATCCGGCTTAAGATGTCAAACTGAAGCTTTGGTTCTCCCTTATAAACACCGTGGGCTGTACCAATCCCCACTGCGAGAAAATCAACCCCTGTTCTCTCTGCAAATTCCTTCGCTTCCTGTGGATCTGTATATGGATTATCATCTCCGCCGTCTAAATCATCTTCTTTCCCCCCAACCTTCCCAAGCTCAGCCTCTACCGGAACTTCGGATGGATGGCAGGCATTTGCGACTGCCCTGCTGACAGTCATATTAACTTCAAATGCCTCATGGGAACCATCGATCATGATGGAAGTATAACCCGCTCTGAGTGCCTGCATCGCAAGTTCAAAGCTATTGCCATGATCTAAATGCATCACTACAGGAACCGATGTCCTCTCTGCCGCTGTTTTAACATTTGCAAGATAATAATCAAGTCCCGCATATTTTACTGTAGACGGAGTTGTCTGCATAATAACCGGTGACTGTAATTCCTCTGCAGCTTCTGCAACTGCCTGTACCATTTCCATATTTTCTACATTGAATGCACCGACTGCGTATCCGCCGGCCTGTGCTTTCAGTAATATTTCTTTCGATGTTGTTAACATAACTTTCCCTTTCCGGATATTATAATTTGATTATCTTAACGTTCTGGCTGATCTCGTCTCTCTTTGCAGGATCAAATGTCCCTGTATTGGATGAGAGCGCGTTGGCAGATGCAACTGCCACTGCGAATTTCAGGGCATCTTCCGGCTCCATATTTCTCTCCAATGCGACTGCAAACGCTCCAACCATAGAGTCTCCGCATCCTACCGTATTTACCACTTCTATTCTCGGCGGTTTACCCTGATAAATGCCTTTTTTGCATACGAGTAAAGCCCCTTCGCCTCCAAGAGAAATTACTACATATGGGATCCCCTTTTCGTAGATTTTTTGAGCATATCCTATGACATCTTCCTGGCTGCGGACTTTGATATCAAAAAGCATTTCTATCTCATCTTTATTAGGTTTTACCATAGTTGGCAGGCTCTCAAGACCTCTCTTTAAATATTCTCCGCTGGTATCTAAGATCACTTTTCTTCCCAGCTTCTTAACGATCCGGATCATTTTTTGATAGATATCCCTGCCCATTCCCCTGGGAGCACTTCCTGAAATGGTCACAACATCACTGTTCCGGATGATCCCGGGAAATCTTTCTAAAAATGAAGTTTCTTCGTAAGCGCCCAATATTAATGCGGTCAGATACAAAATTACCCCAGCCCTTTGCGAG
>URHS01000071.1 GCA_900547685.1 uncultured Blautia sp.
GGTATTATCTGAATACAGATGGAACAATGGAAACAGGCTGGGTATCTGTAGGAGGACATTGGTATTACCTGAATACAGACGGAACAATGGCAACAGGCTGGGTATTTGTAGACGGTTATTGGTACTATCTGAATACAGATGGAACAATGGCAAGTAATCAGTGGATTGACGGATATTATGTAGATGCATCTGGAAAGATGGCATAAGACCTGGAAAATTTAAGAGATATTAAGTTTTAACGAAAAGGAGCATACCGGATGAAAAATCATTGGGTATGCTCCTTTATTCTATTTCTTAAAGAGTATTATAAGTTTTTTATTTTATGGAAAGCATCTTGCGCAGCAATTGCTCCGTCATTAACTGCCGTTACAACTTGTCGTAAATGCTTTTGTCGCACATCGCCGGCACCATACAAAAGAGGGATTTTTGTTTCCATGGTGTCATTTACGATTATATAGCCATGCTCATCCAGTACATTGAGAGGTTTTAAAAAGTCTGTTACAGGATCAGCACCGATATAAGGGAAAATACCGGAAAGGTTGAGGGTGCGCTCTTCTTTTGTAACTACATCCATTATTTTAAGACCTGTTACCTGAGTAGTATCATCTAAAATTTCTGTAGGAACAGCTTGCTGTATGATTTCGATTTTAGGATTAGATATTGCTGCATCTACGGCGATTTTATCAGCTCGGAATACATTACGGCGCATAATAATATAAACTTTGCTGGCAAACTGTGTAAGATATACAGCTTCTTCTAAAGCCGAGTTACCTGCGCCGATAACAGCGATTTCCTTATCTTGATAAAAAGCCCCATCGCAGACAGCGCAGTAAGAAATACCTTTGCCGATATTTTTTTCTTCGCCGGGAATATCCATCAGGCGTTCTTTTGTTCCGGTAGCTACGAGAACAGCGGGGGCTTCAAAAACAGTACCATCTGCACAGACAACCTGTTTCTTTTCTCCATCAATAATTTCTGTTACCATTCCATATTCATAAACTGCTCCAAAACTGGTAGAATGTTCAAACATATCAAATGCAAGTTGAGAACCGGGTTCGGATTTTATGCCGGGCCAATTGCTGATTTCATTTGTTTTTAACAGTTTTCCGCCAGGAGCGCCGCCTTCGAGCAGTGCTGTTTTAAGCCCTGCTCTGGAGGCATAGATGGCGGCTGTCATACCAGCGGGACCTGCTCCGATAATAATAAAATCGTATTCTTTTTTCATATCCATGCCACCTTTCTGCTGATTAAAGTGCTTTCATTTTTTGCTCAATTACCGGTTTTGGAAGAAAACCAATAGCAGAGTCTTTTATCTGTCCGTCTTTCATAAAGAAAATAGATGGTACAGTTGTGATGTTCCATTGTCTTGTTAATTCCGGATTTTCATCAATATCTACTTTTACAATTTTAAAATCCTGTTTTTCTGCATCTAACTGTTCCAATACTTGTCCCAGCATTTTGCAAGGTCCGCACCATGTTGCGAAAAAGTCTAAAAGAACAGGTTTGGAGGACTCTAATACCTCACTGTTAAAGTTGTTTTTATTTATGTGTAAGATTGCCATAATAATTTTCTCCTTTGCTTTGTTATTTTTTATTTGATATCTGTATTATAGCGATTGTATAAATGATAGTCTGTGACAAGGTCACATATTTATACGAAAAATGGAAAAAATCTTAAAAAGTATGGCAAAAGCGTTTACGAACACTCTTTAAATTGTTATAATAAAGCGTAAATATTAAGGGATTTAATTTGGCAAAAGAAGGAGAGTATATGAAAGGAATTGAAGAACTGTCAGAGCTTTTAAAAAGTGATGAAATCAACAGTTTAGGTAAAGACCTTGGAAAGAGAATACAGGATAAATTAGAGAGAAGCGGCATCTACTTTCATATCTTTGCCAGAGTGAAAGAGGCAGGTTCAATCTGGCATAAGCTGGAATGGAAAAAGGAAGAGTATCTTCAAAAGAATAAAAAAATGCAGGACATTGTTGGGATTCGAATTGTACTATATTATATGGATGATATTGCAATCTGCAAAGAAATGCTGAAAAATACGTATTCCATCATTGAAAAGGATTCCCATGAAGATAAACCAAAAGTAAATGAATTTAATCCACTTCGAATGAATTATGTTTGCCGTATTCCGGAAGAATTTATTGAGCGGTTTCCGGCAAAGCTGTGGGAGGATTATCGGATTGACAAAACTTTTGAGGTGCAGATAAGAACAACTTTTTCGGAAGGATGGCATGAAGTAGACCATGAAGTGCGTTATAAGCATAAAGAAGCATGGGAGCAGCATTATGAGTTTTCAAGGGAACTCAATGGGATTTATGCAACTTTAGAGGTTTGCGACAGAAGTATGGTAAATCTTCTGGAGAGGCTGGCTTACAGAAATTATAAAAATATGGAAATTGAGGCTATGGTTCGCCATAAATTCCGGCTTCGATTTGAAAATCCTACCATATCAGTACCTTTGAAAGAATTTTTGGAAAAGGATACAGACTTGGTAAAGAAAATTTACCGAAGTGAAAGAGAAGAAACTATCCGTTTTTTCGCCAGTGATTTATCCGATGGAATTGCATTGACAGTGGATAATTTGATTTTTGTATGTAATGAAGTCTGCTTAGGACGGAAGGATCTCGAAGACCGTACACCGATGATTATTCGTGAAAGAACGAAACAATGGCAGGAAAGACAAAAAATTTCCATTAATATGGAGAAATCTGTTGACACAGAGTTTTACTTATAATATAATATGACAGTATGACGTAGTTTGAATATGCTTAACCAAAAGCCCCGGTATAGCAGGTTCAAGTACGCTATTTGAAATTTTGATAAAATATTCTATATTGTTGATAATAGGAGGTAAAACCATGAATACTTATATGGCTAATCCAGATAAGATTGAAAGAAAATGGTATGTTGTAGACGCTGAAGGACAGACTTTAGGACGTCTTTCATCTGAAATTGCTAAGGTTTTAAGAGGAAAAAATAAACCTGTTTTCACACCACACGTTGATACAGGTGATTATGTAATCGTAGTAAACGCTGAAAAAATCAAAGTTACAGGTAAAAAAATGGATCAGAAAATCTATTACAACCACTCTGATTATGTTGGCGGAATGAAAGAAACAACATTAAAAGAAATGATGGACAAAAAACCTGAAAGAGTTATTGAGCTTGCTGTTAAAGGTATGCTTCCAAAAGGACCTTTAGGAAGATCCATGATTAAAAAATTACATGTATACGCTGGACCAGAGCATAATCATGCAGCTCAGAAACCAGAAGTATTAACATTTTAATAGGAGGTAATGAACAGTGGCTAGTACAAAATTCTATGGAACAGGAAGAAGAAAATCATCTGTAGCTCGTGTATACTTAGTACCAGGTACAGGTAAAATCACAATCAACAAAAGAGATATTGATGAATATTTTGGATTAGAAACATTAAAAGTTGTTGTTCGTCAGCCATTAGTACTGACAGAAACACTTGATAAATTTGACGTTTTAGTAAACGTTCATGGCGGCGGATTTACAGGACAGGCTGGTGCTATCCGTCATGGTATCTCCAGAGCATTATTAGAAGCTGACAGTGAATACAGACCTGCATTAAAAGCAGCTGGATTCTTAACACGTGATCCACGTATGAAAGAAAGAAAGAAATACGGTCTCAAAGCAGCTCGTCGTGCTCCACAGTTCTCCAAGAGATAATCTTCGGAACTCAGATTTACGTTCAAATCCTTGTTTTGCAAGGGTTTGTGGAGTTGTCAGATGTGGTGAAAAGCGGTGGAATTTACTCAGTTCGCAACGCATTTGCAACACGTTTGCAACAAAAATATCTAAAAAATATAGGACACTTTTCGGTGATAGGCACTGGAGAGTGTCCTTTTTGTTATGCAGATTTTGTATCGTCAGTTACGCTGTCCTCATTTTCTAAGGTTTTGTTGATTGCGTCTACAAGAACCTGCATATCTAAGTGAGTATAAACTTTTTCTGTCAAAGTCATAGCGCCGGAGTGCCCCACAATTTTCTTGATTGTTGTATCCTGAACACCAGCTTCCGATAACATGGAAATACAGGTATGCCGGGTACAATGTGGTGTACGGTCAATTCCGATTTGTTCCACAAGAGGAGTCCAATAGCTGTCATAGTAATTGCGGTAAAGAAATCTTTTCCCATCTTCTGTATGAAGAAGGTATTCGCAATCGGGAGAAGATTCGTACCAGCCTTTATAATAAGGTAGGAGCTTATCTGCAATCGGAACTTTTCGGATTCCATTTTCTGTTTTACTGTCAATCACATCGAAATACTGTTCTTCCAGATGAACGTTTTCTTTCTTCAAATCAAGAAATTCGGAAATACGTGTGCCATTATAGAGCAACATAAGAATGATCTGATAGTATTTGTCCTCTTTCATGGTCCAGACTTTTGCGACTTCTTCTTTTGTGAATTTTGTACGTGTATGCTTGTTTGGATTGCGGTCTTTGTACTGGGCGATTTCAACAAAAGTAGAATAATCTTTGTTGCAGATGTCATTCTTCAATGCAAATTCATATAACTGGTTGAACAGGATTTTGATTTTCTTCAATGTGGGGAAATTCTTTCCGCAGGTGTCAATAACCTGTTGTAAGTCTGCCAGTTTTAAATCCTTGAAAACTCGGTTGTAAAGAATGCCACATGTTTTGTAAGATGCCTTGTATCCTTTGATATTGCTTTCTGATACCGTAGGAAACTTTTTCTTAGACCATTCCTCATACACTTCATCAAAAGTCATTTTGGCTGCCTTCGTATCATAAGGATTCCGATTATAATCAGCCAGCATTTGCAATCCCTCTGTTTTTGTGGCGGCATATCCAATAATGATATATTCATTTACTTTCTTTTCTTTGACTGGATCAATGCGATAGCCTGTGGTTTTACGAACCATCCAAGGTTTTCTTCTTTTTCCAGATAGTTTTACTACACTTCCGTAGCCGTTCGGTAATTTCATATTCTAAAAATCCTCCTTAAAAATTAGGACTCTTTCTTACCGTACCGCTCGTTCATAATTTTTTGAAATCTCTGGATTCGTTCTTCGTTTGAGATTTCTTCTGTTTCTTTTTCGGTCAGTTTTGCATTTGCGTAATAAGCAAGTGTTTTATCCTGCCACTTCTGATAAGATTCAAGACTTGTCTGATAGTCCTTGACTTCATTTCTTTTATCCTCAAATTCTTCCAAGAATAGACAGAGATCCTGATTTAACTCCGTAGAAACATCTTTGCCGTTAAAAGTAATAGCACATTCCCATCCATCATAATGTGGCGGGCGTTTGACTTCGATATTGAAGCCAAGTTCCTTTATCTTATCTAACTGAAATAAGAAATTCATAATATCAGAAAGATTTTCTAAAGGTTTTCTCTCGGCATCATACCCTATAAGATATGTGGATTCGCAGTCTAAAACTTTTGCGATTTCATTGAGCATAGCAATGGAAACTTCGATTTCTCCGCTTTCATATTTTTGGATTGTGCGAAGCGATTTCCCCAACAAATTTGCAAGCTCTGTTTGGTTGATACCTTTTTCTTTTCGAGCAGTACGGATTCTAAGTCCGATTTGATTGTTATGTAACTTCTCATTACTCATCATTATTCACCTCACGCTTATCATATCATAGAAAAATACGAATTACAAGTACATATTTATATAAAATAGTATTGACATGTGCAGAATAAGTGCATATAATAAAAATACGCATTAAAAGTGCATATTGAAAAAGAAAGGAGAAATAAAATGAAGATAAACGTATTTAAAATGCAGATTTTGATGGGAGAAAGAGGATTAACAATTAAGAAATTGGCTGAGTTAAGTGGAGTGTCAAGGCAGACGATTTCCTGCATTATATCAGGAAAGAGCTGTACACCGCAGGTGGCATATAAAATTGCTACAGCTTTAGATCAAGAACTTAGTCAGATTGTAAAGGAGGATGTGGAAAATGGATAAAAGATTATATGTAGAATTGCCGCCATTTACGGGAAGAAATGTGCCGATTACGGAAATTGCAAAAGCAATCGGAAAAGATGCTCATTACGTTCGTATCGGAATACAGCAGGGAATTTTGAAATTTGGAGTGGCAATGAAGATGGGTGATTCCAATGAATTCAGTTATTACTGCTCTGATCGTAAAGTATGGGAGGAAACTGGATATTTCAATGGAGAGGCAAAAAAGCGGGGAAAAGAAAAAGCCCTTGCGTAACACAAGGACAACTTCTCAGAGCTTTTGATAACTCTATCTCGCAAATTCAGTATATCAAAGGCTCTGAGAGAATACAACGAAAATTTTAAAGGAGTCGAATTGAATATTTTTCAAGTAGTAAAAGAAAACGTAACTGCAAGGCAGGCAGTCGAGCAGTATGGGTTGAAAGTCAATAAAAACGGGATGGTATGTTGCCCCTTTCATGATGATAGGCATCCTAGTATGAAAGTGGACAAAGGCTTTTGCTGTTTTGCCTGTGGTGCGAAAGGGGATGTGATCACATTTGTGGCGGATTTCTTTCACCTTGCACCATTAGAAGCAGCAAAGAAACTGGCAGAAGATTTTCAGATACCTATTTTTACAGATAACACAAAGAAAAGGAATGCCAGTAAGAAAAAAGAAAAACCGAAAAGAACATTGTACCAGACCGAAAAGAAATTTGAAGAATGGGAACGGGAAAGTATCCGCATTTTATCGGATTATCTTCATTTGCTGGAAGAATGGAAAATAAGATATGAACCAAAAACACCAGAGGAAGAATGGAAAGCAGAATTTATAGAAGCCTGTCAGCAGATAGAAAAGATAAATTACTATCTGGATTTACTGGTATTTGGAGAGTTACAGGACAGAATTGAATTTTTATTGGATAGTGGGAAGGATGTGAAAAGAATTGAAGAACGAATGGAAGAATATAGACGAAACAACAAGGAACAGACTGGAAGAAGCATTGGAACAGAGGGAAATGAACTCTAAGCCGTACTCTCAGGAATGGTTTGAGGATGGGCAGATTGATGAAGTAGCATTTTGTGAAAATTTCCTGCAAAGAATGCCATTGAAGTGTATCAACGGTATCTTTTTCAGTTATGATGGAATGCTGCCAGACAGCGAAGTAGAAAAAGAAATTTACAGAATGGTAAAACCGGTTCTTACGAAAGGAATTTCCAAGAAAGTAAAACAGCTTTTGGAGGTTCTAAAACTGGAAGCATATTCAGAGGAACTTCCGGTGCAAATGGATCGCATTCATGTGAAGAATGGAACTTACTTTTTGAGTGGCAGTTTTACAGAGATGAAGGAATTTTGTCTGAACCGCTTGCCTGTAAATTATGAAATGAAAGAAGCAAAGCCGGAACGGTGGATGAAATTCCTTTCAGAACTGTTGGAGGAAGATGATATTCCTACTTTGCAGGAATATATGGGATATTGCTTAATCCCATCCAACAAAGCACAGAAGTTATTGATTATCTTAGGAAAAGGTGGGGAGGGAAAATCCCGTATTGGTTTGGTTATGAGAAAAATTCTCGGAACGAATATGAATGTAAGCAATATTCAAAAGGTAGAGCATAACCGTTTTGCAAGAGCAGATTTGGAATACCGACTTTTGATGGTGGATGATGATATGAAACTGGAAGCATTGAAAGACACCAACTACATTAAAACCATAGTCACTCTGGAGGATAAGATGGATTTGGAAAGGAAGTCAAAGCAGAGCGTACAGGGGAATTTATATGTCAGATTTCTCTGCTTTGGAAACGGAAGTCTGAGTGCTTTGCATGATCGTTCCTATGGATTTTACCGCAGACAGATTATCCTTACGGTCAAAGATGTGCCGCCGGACAGAGTAGATGATCCCTATCTGATTGAGAAACTGCAAAGAGAAGCAGATGATATTTTTCTCTGGTGTCTGGAGGGATTGAAACGATTATTGAAAAACAATTATCGCTTTACCATCAGCGAACGTGCAAAGAAAAATCTGCACGAAGCTATGGAATCTGGAAATAATATTATCGCTTTTATGCAGTCATCTGGGTATATTCGGCTGGAAGAAAATACAACAGCAACTTCTAAAAATTTATATCAGGCATACTGCCGCTGGTGTGAAGACAATACAGAAAAACCTATGAGTGCAAAAAGTTTTTCGGGGTACTTAAAAGAAAATGAAAAGAAATATCACATTCATTATTCTACGAATATTCCATCAGATAACGGGAAAAATGCCAGAGGTTTTCAGGGGGTTCATACACAGATACGCATAGACAGCTATCGTTGATACAGATGAAAGACAGATAAAAAAGAATTTTCAAAAGAAGCGTATATGCGTATATTATCAGGAAAATCAAAGTATTAAAGGGTTCTGAAAAGTATGGAAGATACGTTTATACGCTTATACATGTAATTTTTGAAATTATTTTATTTTTAGCAGAAGGGAGTGTTACAGATGTTAAAGCAGCCCGGATACGGGCAGATCAAAGGGGCGGATACGCCCATAAATGAAATCTCAAGTCTGAGCAATAATCAGATTATGTAATACAAAAACAGCCCTCGGCGTTTGAGAGCGAAATACACCCATCGCACAAACCTACGGTTTATACTCTGTGTATTTCGCGATTGCATCGAGCCAAGCGCGGCTGCTTGCAGACGGATTTGGCGAGAGCCGTGTACTGATGAAATTGCTTGCAATTTCAGAAGTCGCTCTGCGAGGCTTATGCCGGATACGGCAATCAGTTCGTAAACAGGTGCCTATGCACCTACCCTACTCACAATAAAGTCGGCGAGAGCCGAGGAAGGAGGATGCTTATAGGCAGACATTCATTTATCAGACAAAGCAAGCTGTCCGATGTGGCAGGAAGGATTGATTATATCTCCAATCCGAAACGACAGGAATATCTCTATGCGACCTATCAGACAGAAGGAGTAACACCGGAGTTTTGGAAAAATCTTGCAAGAGAAAATCAGTTGGACTTTAAGACAAGTGGTTCGGCAGGAAAATGTATTGAAGGGCGAGAGTTCATCATAGCACTTCCTGAAAGTTTTGTTCAGTATAGGGCAGATGATGTGGTAAGGCTTTTTGCGGAGACTTTTCATAAAAGATACGGTGTAGAGTGTAGTGCTGCCCTTCATCACAACAAGGCAAAGACGAATTATCATATTCATCTGGTATTCAGTGAACGGAAAATGTTGGAACAGCCTGAAGTAAAGATTGCTACCCGAAATATGTTTTATGATGAGCAGGGAAAGCATAGACGCACAAAGAAAGAGGTTTTAGACGAGCAAGGCAATCTTCGGGCGGGATGCAGTATCATCCCCAAAGGAGAAGTTTATGAAAGCCATATCTTCACGAAAAAGGATGAATGGTTTAAGAACAAAG
>URHS01000072.1 GCA_900547685.1 uncultured Blautia sp.
TTGCGGACAAACGGTTTTCAAGACCGCCTCGTTATGACCACTTCGATATCTCTCCGAATGCGCTGTGTCAGCGACAGGTAGTATATTAACATGCTTTGACAGTATATGTCAAGCCTTTTTATAAAATTTTTTCCAAAAATTTTTCCGCCACTAAAATATCTTCCGGTGTCGTGATTTTTATATTCTCATAAGTACCCTCTACAACATATACAGGTATATTTTTATATCGTTCCACTATCATGGCATCATCTGTTATCCCCTGCATAGATGTGCTTCTGGCTATATTATATGCTTCTTTAATTAAAGAATAGGAAAATACCTGCGGTGTCTGAACAGACCAGACTCTGCTTCTTTCAGGGGTTTCAGATACCATCTTCTTTTCATCAATAATTTTCACAGTATCTTTGGAAGGCATCCCTGCAATACATGCATTGTAAGCAATTACCCCCTCTTTGGTACGTTTAATAATATCCTCTGTAACAAAAGGTCTTGCTCCATCATGTATAAACACATACTCTGTATCGGCAGAACACGCTTTTAATCCCGCATAAACGGAATCATAGCGTTCTTTTCCGCCTTCAGTTATGCATTTTACCTTTGTAAATCCATACTTTTCTATAATTTCACTTCTGCAATAATCGATACTTTCTTTTCCCGTAACTACGACTATTTCCTGAATTTCATCTGATTTCTGAAAACACATCAGGCTATAATACAGCAATGGTTTTCCCTGCAACATTAAAAATTGTTTTTGAATTTTTGTTTTCATTCGTTTTCCTTGTCCTGCTGCAAGAATAATTGCTGTACATTTCATCTTTTGTTCTCCTTATCTTTCTCCTAATTTCAAATTGGGAACTGCATTCAAATCCCACCCGTGACGAGTACCTTTTAAATATTCATAATATGCCGCTACACCAATCATAGCTGCATTGTCTGTACAAAAAATAGGTGATGGATGATAAAACTTAATTTTATTTTCCTCACAGGCTTTTTCCATAGCATTTCGCAAAGTCTGGTTCGATGCCACACCACCGGCAATAGCAAGTTTATCAATTCCATAATCTTTTGCAGCTGCAATAGCATGCTCTACTAACACTTCCACTACACAGCGCTGAAAAGAAGCTGCAATATCCGCTTCTACAATCGGTTCTCCCTGCATTTTGCATTTATTAATATGATTTAAAACAGCCGATTTTACTCCACTAAAACTAAAATCATAGGGTGCATCTTCAATTTTTGCTTTTGGGAAGTCCATTGCATAAGCATTACCTTCTTTTGAAAGTTTATCAATTTTCGGCCCTCCCGGATATCCCAGACCAATAGCACGAGCTACTTTATCAAAAGCTTCTCCCGCTGCGTCATCTCTTGTTCTTCCTAAAATTTCAAATTCTCCATAGTCCTTTACAATTACCAGATGTGTATGACCACCTGACACAACAAGACATAAAAATGGGGGCTCTAATTCCAAATTTTCTATATAATTGGCAGAAATGTGTCCTTCGATATGATGAACTCCTACCAACGGAATATCTTTCGCAAAACTAATTGCCTTCGCTTCAGCCACCCCTACTAAAAGTGCTCCTACCAGACCCGGTCCATAAGTAACTCCTATGGCATCTAAATCATCCAGTGTAACCTCTGCTTCCTTTAAAGCTTCCTCAATTACCTGGTTAATTTTCTCAATATGCTTTCTGGATGCAATTTCCGGAACCACACCTCCATACAATTTGTGTAAATCAATCTGAGAAGAAATAACATTTGACAAAACAGTACGTCCATTCTTCACTACAGATGCCGCTGTTTCATCACAGGAACTTTCTATTGCCAAAATCAATACATCTTCCTTATTCATGAGTTCTCTCCTTATTCTTCAAACATCAGCTCCACAGACTGTCTGTCTCTGGCTGCAATAGTATTTGGAAAAATATCTGTAGCTTCCTTTACCGCTTCTTCCGGTCTCACCAGAGAAGGACTATAATGCGTCAGCCACATTTCCCCTACTTGTGCCTCCTTTGCCAACTGTGCAGCTTCTTTAAATGTCATATGTTTATATGCCTTTGCCTTTTCTTCCTTTTCCTGTTCTCCGTACATACCTTCACAGATGAACAAGTCCGAACCTGCTGCATGATCTGAAATTGCTTTTACCGGTCTGGTATCCGTAGTATACGTAAGCTTAATTCCTTTTCTCGGTGCTCCCAATACCATATCCGGAGTATAAGTATTTCCTTCACATACCACTGTTTCACCTTTTTGCAGGGAATTCCAGCATTTCAAAGGAATATTCTGTGCTTTTGCCCTTTGAGCATCAAATTTTCCTGCTCTTTTAATCTCCAGTGTATATCCATAACAAATCACATTATGGTTTACACGAAAAGCTGTAATGCAATAACCGTTCAGCTCATAAGTTTCTTCCGGCTGTGTCAACTCAATACACTGAATTTCAAAGGGAAGTTCCGGTGCAATCACCCGAAGTGCAGAAACTACACGTACAAGCCCCTTAGGTCCAATTAAAGTAAGAGGCTCTGTTCTTTCTGCATTTCCCATGGTAAGTAAAAGCCCCGGAAGCCCACTGATATGATCTGCGTGATAATGCGTAAAGCAAATAACATCAATGGGTTTAAAACTCCAGCCCTTTTCTTTCACCGCTACCTGCGTTCCTTCTCCACAGTCAATCATCAGATTGCTGCCATTATATCTTGTCATTAAAGATGTCAATTTTCTTCTGGGCAGGGGCATCATTCCCCCTGTTCCTAATAAGCATACATCTAACATCTCATTGTCCTCATTTCTATCTATTATAGCATTTCTTATCATAGCACAGTTTTTTTCGTGCTACAACATTTCATTTTCCATTTTCTTTTCCACCGGAATCTGAAAGCCTGCAATCCATTTGTCATAGCAACTTTCACACAAGTCAAAGTTATGATATTCCCCATCTTTCTCTGAAAAATATCCCCAAAAAGCCGTCACAGGCAGAACCCCTTCCATAATCACACCATCTTTTACATTTAATTTTTTTCCACAACAATTACAGTATACTTCAACAACCTGATTTTCCTTTTTTTCTTCGTATTTTCTCATTTCTTCCTCCTGCTTGTGGAATAATTTTTCAACTACGTTGTTTATTATACATGAAGGCCATTTCAAATCCCAGTGGGAAATCGCTCTAAACTTAGAAAAAGATAGCAATTTTGCTATCTTTTACACATTACAACTCCGTTTTCCACCGGTTCTTCATAAAAATTTTTTCTTACACTAATAACAGAAAAGCCGCAAGACTCATACAGCGCACGAGCTCTTTCGTTGCTTTCTCTCACTTCCAGGAAATATGAGATTACCCCTTTTTCCCTTGCGAAAGCTTCCAGTTTTTCTAACAATGCTCTACCGATTTTCTGTCCCTGATATTCCTTTTTTACAGAAACATTTGTAATTTCACCCTCATCCAGCACCGTCCACATTCCAATGTATCCTACCAGCACCTCATCTATATATGCCACAAAATACAAAGCTTTTTCATCCTTTACAGCTCCCAAAAAATCCGCTTCTTTCCAGGGTTTTGAAAAATTTTCTGCCTCTATCCTCGCTGCTGCTCTTACATCCTGCTCCTGCATTTCTCTAATTTTAAGCATTTTCTGTCTTTGCCAGGCGTTCTGCCCTTTCCCTTTCTGCCTGAGATACTCGCAGATAATCCGGCTGATGCTCTGTGGCTGTCTGGATTTTACCTTGTTTAAAGTAAATACTTGCCAAAGCAGCTACTGCCCCGGCTCTTTGACGGCTTAAATGTGCCGGAGCAAAACTATATTTCACTTTGCAATTCTCTCTTATAATTTCTTTAAAAACAGGAACTCCATCCCCTAAAAAGACAACTTTCTTGCCCATTCCGTTTAATACTTCTAAAAGTTCCTGAATAGACAAAGCATCCTGCTCTTTTACAGTTACAAACTCATGATTTTGAAACTTATAAATACCTGTATACACCTGATTTCTTCTCGCATCCATAATCGGACATACAACTGTGTCTTCTCCCGTATCATAAAGATTATATGCCAGCGCATCTACTGTGGGTACTGCAATCAAAGGTTTTTCAAGAGCCAGCCCCAACCCTTTCGCTGTCGCAGAACCAATACGCAGTCCTGTAAATGAGCCGGGTCCTGCTGCTACTGCAATGGCATCTATGCTGTTTAAATCCAGCTGAATGTTATTTTTTATTTCATCCAGCATAGGCAGCAAAGTCTGTGAATGTGTTTTTTTATAATTCATTGTATATTCTGCTACAAGAGTGTCATCTTCCATAACTGCAACAGATGCCACCAGCCCTGAACTGTCCAATGCTAATATTTTCATCTAAAATACTCCTTTCTACATTTCTAATTCTAAACCTGTAATGGTAATCTTACGATAGTCAAATCCTTTCTCCAAATCCTTTTCAATAGTAATGGAAATAATATCAGACGGTAAAATTTCTTCAATAAGCTCTGCCCATTCAATAAGACACACACCTTGTCCGAAAAAATAATCATCATATCCGATTTCTTCCATTTCTTCTATGTCGCCAATACGATACACATCAAAATGATAAAAAGGAAGTCTTCCTTCCTCATATTCCTGAATAATGGTAAAGGTTGGACTGTTTACCGGTTCTGTAATTCCCAATCCCCTAGCTACTCCCTGGGTAAACACTGTTTTTCCTACTCCCAAATCACCGTTTAATGTATAAACCTGTCCGGGAAGAGCTTTCATTCCTATCTTTTCACCTAAACAAAAGGTTTCATTTGCATTATATGTTTCTATTATCATAGATTGACCTCTTAATCTTTCTTATTCGTTGTACTAGTATAGCACACAAAATTCCAGCTTGCACCTTTTATTTTTTCCGCTTATAATGTTCAAATAAACTACTGAAATAAAGGAGAATTTTATTATGGCAAATCCAATCGTAACCATTACTATGGCAAACGGCGATGTTATGAAAGCAGAATTATATCCTGAAATCGCCCCAAATACAGTAAATAACTTTATCAGTCTTATTAAAGACGGCTTCTATGACGGATTAATTTTCCATCGCGTTATTCGCGGCTTCATGATTCAAGGCGGCTGTCCTAACGGTACAGGCATGGGTGGTCCTGGCTATTCGATTAAAGGTGAATTTTCCCAGAATTATTTTGAAAACAATTTGGCACATACACCAGGAGTTCTTTCCATGGCTCGTGCAATGCATCCGGATTCTGCCGGCAGCCAGTTCTTCATCATGCATGAAACTTCTCCGCACTTAGATGGTGCTTACGCTGCTTTCGGAAAAATCACAGAAGGCATGGACGTAGTAAATAAAATCGCAGAAACACGTACAGATTACAGCGACCGTCCTTTAGAAGAACAGAAAATTCAGACCATGACAGTAGATACTTTTGGTGTGGAATATCCTGCTCCTGAAAAGTGCTAATTTATTTTTAATCATCAAAAAGAAGGTATTCTCCTTCTGAAACTGCAAAATACAGTTCTTTTAAGTCTGTGACAGAAGCTCTTGCATTTGTAGCCTCTGTCACAGCTTTTTTTATTTCGTCACACCTGCTTGCCGGTATTAAAACCTGCATTTTTACAGACTCCTCATACTGTGAATTCATAATTGGAATTTCCTTTTGCGCGAACAAATATTGAAGCTTTCCCACTCCGTTATAATCTGTGCCTACTTCTGTAAGTACGCCGTGATATTTCGTGATAATTCTGCTTTGTGCCAGACCTTCCTGCACGGATTTGGAATAAGCTCTTACCAATCCTCCTGTTCCCAGAAGTGTCCCTCCAAAATATCTGGTTACCACAACTGCAGTATTATAAAGCTCTTCTCCTAAGAGCACGTCCAGCATAGGCTTTCCTGCTGTTCCCTGAGGCTCTCCATCATCACTGCAACGCATAATTTCTTTTCTTTCTCCAATAACATAAGCAGAACAATTATGAGTTGCATCCCAATATTTCTTTTTCATTTCTTCTATAAACTTTACAGCCTCTTCTTCTGTCTTCACAAGACGGACTGTAGCGATAAATCTGGATTTTTTCTCTATTATTTCTCCTTGTCCGCCTTCGTAGATTGTCCTGTACTGCTCTAACATACTATTCCTCATTTCTTTTTTCTTTCCTGATATTTTAGCATATTATTCCTAAAATTGGGAATATTTATGATTAAAAAAGCTGAAATCTTATGTGCCGTTTCAAAGTTTCTTGAATTAGGTTCTGTCATTTGATATAATGTACGGGAAAAGGAGGCAAACTACATGAATTTTGGAAAACGCGCCACGAATAAGAAACGCAATGCTCTTACTTCCCGCTCTTCCATGATAGGAAAAAAAGCGCATGTTTCTTTTCTACGTATTATTTTCATCTCTCTGATGGCAATTTTGATTATCGGAGGCTGCATGGGTATAGGTGCCTTTAAAGGTCTGATTGACAATGCACCTGATATTTCAGAAGTAAATATTGTCCCCGTTGGCGAAGCTACCTTTGTTTATGATGCTAATGGCAACCAGCTGCAAAAGCTGACTGCCCCCAATTCCAATCGTATGCCCGTAAGTATTGAACAAATTCCTCTGGACTTACAGCATGCTGTGGTAGCTATTGAAGATGAACGTTTCTATGAACATAATGGTATTGATATAAAAGGTATCCTGCGTGCCGGTGTCAAAGGTATTCTAAACGGAGGAAACTTCACAGAAGGTGCCAGTACCATTACACAGCAGTTATTAAAAAATAACGTTTTTACAGGCTGGACCAATGAATCTGTTGTACAGCGTTTTAAACGTAAATTTCAGGAACAGTACCTTGCTGTTCAATTAGAGAAGCAGGTTAAGGATAAGAATATTATCCTTGAGAACTATTTAAATACCATTAACCTTGGAAATGGTAACTTTGGTGTACAAGCTGCCGCTCAGGATTATTTTGGTAAAAATGTAAATGAATTAACCCTTTCTGAATGTACGGTAATTGCCGGTATCAGCCAGAACCCTACAAAGTTCAATCCTGTTATCAACCCTGATAAAAACACCATGCGCCGTAAAGACGTTTTAGACCACATGCTGGAGCAGGAATATATTACTAAAGAACAATATGATGAATGTTTAGCTGATAATGTATATGACAGAATTAAAACAGTTGACCAGCAGCAGGAACAGGAAACTCAAACCTACAGTTACTTTATTGATGAATTAACAGAACAGGTTGTAAAAGACTTACAGGAACAGCGCGGATTTACAGAAGCTCAGGCTTACAACGCTCTTTACAGTGGAGGGCTTCGCATTTACACTACACAGGACCCAACAATTCAGCTTATTTGTGATGAAGAATATGGCAACCCTGACAATTTTCCTTCCGGTACTCAGGTAACCTTAGATTACCGTCTCACTGTAAAACATCCAAATGGTGAGCAGGAAAATTACAGCAAAGAAATGCTTCAGGAATATTTTATTCAGAACGAGAATAAAGATTTCACATTATTATTCGACACACCAGAAAGCGCTCAAGCTCATGTGGATACTTACAAAGCGTCCATTCTGGCAGATGGAAGTGAGGTAATCAGTGAAAATATTTATTTAACACCACAGCCTCAGTCTTCTATTTGTATTATTGATCAGCACACAGGTTATGTAAAAGCCATTGTAGGTGGGCGAGGAGAAAAATCTTCCAGCCTTTCCTTAAATCGTGCAACAAATACTTTACGTCAGCCGGGTTCTACATTTAAGCCATTGGCAACTTATGCCGCTGCATTAAATGAAGGTGGAATGACATTATCCACAACCTTCAAAGATGAACCGTTTAAATACGATAGCGGACAGCCATTATACAACTACGACCATCAGTATCACGGAACTGTAACCATGCGTACTGCAATTACAAAATCTTACAACATTCCTGCAGCAAAAGCCATGGTAGAAATTACGCCGGAAGTAGGGGTATCTTATTTAAAGAAATTTGGATTCACTTCCATTTTGGATACTTTAACAGAGCTGCCTCAGGGAAGTAATAATTTCTATACAGACGTAAACGTAGCAACATCTATCGGTGGTATTACAAAAGGTGTAAGTAACTTGGAACTGACAGCTGCTTATGCTGCAATTGCCAATAATGGAACTTATATCAAACCTGTATTTTACACCAAAATTTTAGATTCTGATGGAAATGTTGTCATTGACAACACTCCTGAGAAAACAACTGTAATTAAACCAAGTACTGCATATTTGCTTACTTCTGCTATGGAAGATGTTGTAAAAAAAGGAACCGGTACTCGTTTACAGCTAAGCAATATGCCTGTAGCCGGAAAAACAGGTACAACAGATAATTACAAAGATTTATGGTTCTCCGGATACACTCCATATTATACTTGCTCTGTATGGGCAGGATATGATAATAACCTTGTTCTTCCAAAAGGACAGGCAAGAACCTATCAGCAGACTTTATGGCAAAAAATCATGCAGCGTATTCACAACGACTTGCCGAAAACAGAATTCAAAGTTCCTTCTACAGTGGAAAAGAAATCCATTTGTAAAGACAGTGGTTTATTAGCAAGCTCATCCTGTGATGCCATAACAGAATATTACGATACGGAAACTCTTCCAAAAAAATATTGTTCCGGGCATAAAAAAGCAAAGCCTGATGACACAGATAAACCAAACGAAACTAAACCGGGAGATACTTCAGAAGAGCCTCCTCAGGAACAGCCGGAGACTCCAGAAACTCCCGAAACTCCTGAGACTCCACAAGAGCAGCCAGAGACACCAACTCCACCTGCTCCACCGGCAGGTCAATAAAACTTTGAAATGAACGCACAATAAATATCCACCCGCCTAGCGGGTGGTTTTTCAGTTTCGGGCATAGCCCTAAT
>URHS01000073.1 GCA_900547685.1 uncultured Blautia sp.
TTTTGTATACACGTCGATTCGGTTGTTTTCATCTTCCACTACCCGGAAATCCACGATATCCAAATCCATTTCCTGAATCATATCTAGCATTAACTGCTTTACATCCTCCGAATTTGACACCGCCATGCGGAGTTCTTCGATTGGATTTCCATAGTTCAAGAAATCAATGCCATACTCAAACCATTCTAAAACATCCTTCACCACCTCATTTTTCTTATAGGTAATTCCTAAATAAGATAATAATGGTAATGTTTCAGAAAGTTCGTCACTAATCTTTAATTTTGCAAACACTCCCTTTAATGTGATTTCTTCTACAGTTCGTTCAAAAAGGGCTGAACGTCTCCCAGTCTCCAATTTCACACGATCAAGACATTCATAGACAACAACTTCTCTTTTCACATGAAGAATATATCTGTACTCAGCCAGTTCTGTTCGGAAGAAAACTTCAAATTCTGTCGGTTCATTTTTCATTTTTTCCGAAAACGCAAATGGCTCAATCAGTAATCTTTTCTGAAGAAAAACACGTTCCTCGTTATCTCCTGTTGCATACAACGGACGCAACACTTTTGCTGCCACAGTATGCAATGCTTCCAAGACATTTGATTTTCCACCACCATTTGGACCATATATTGCAGAAACCGGCAAAAACTGCTCCCCATTTTTATCCATTATCACTTTATCTTCATGCTCCGAAATAGCCGCCGCCTGCATATCAAAAGTCATCTCATCTCGTATGCTCTTATAATTCTTAACTGTAAATTGACATAACATACCGTTACCTCCATTTCAGATTTTCTCTTCTTTACTTTCTATTATATGCCGTTTTTTATTTTTTGCAAACATTATATGAGATATTTTCTCACATTCCATTCTTTAATTTCGTATTTTTATATTTTTATTCACAAAAAGGCCGGCATCACCGACCTCCTTTAACTCTTTGCATCTATTTACCTATTGTTTCTAATTTATAAGTCCTATTACTATTCCCCCCCATAGCTTGTACTTCTTTTATTTCTTTCAATAACGCTCTTGTTCTAGCAGGACTTAAATTTATATATTCAGCGATATCATTTGTCTTTGACTCTCCATGTTCATTTCAATATTTTCTTTCGTTTTCTTCGCTTGTTTTTTATCGCTTGTTTTCTTCGCTTGTTTTTTATCGCTTGTTTTCTTCGCTTGTTTTTTTGCAAAAGAAAGCGTCAGAATCGTTCTGTCCGGATCAAACCTTTCTTCTATCTCTGGCTCAACAAATCCTTCATCATTCCATACATTGAAAATATTCGGGACTCCACTTCCGGCACGTTCACC
The DNA here is from genome assembly GCA_900547685.1 of uncultured Blautia sp. Taxonomy (GTDB): domain Bacteria; phylum Bacillota; class Clostridia; order Lachnospirales; family Lachnospiraceae; genus Blautia. Next base: position 1,309 of record URHS01000073.1, read on the forward strand.
TATATTAATCAAGTTAAACATTTTCATAAGAGATTTATTTCGCGGATCAGATTCTCCACCCAAACGCATCTGTTTTTTACCGGTTCGGACATAGCCTGGATTTGCAAAAATAATTTTATCCGTCTCTTTCCTGATTACCACGCCTCGAACACCATGATAGTCCGCATTAATCAAACAATTTGCCAAAGCCTCGCGGAGCGCTTTATGAACCGGCGTATCATCCACACGTTCTCCTCCAACCATTTTAAACGGTACTTTGATATCCTTGATTATCTTATTATAAACTCTGAAATAAAAGTCACAAACATTACCCGACCACTCGCCCGAACTGGATTGTAATCTGTCAGTCCAACGAATTGCAGAATCCATTTCCTCTCTATAATCTAAGAAGTACTCCGGAAAATGCCGCACAATATCGTATTCATTTCCAAACATAAGCATACCCGCTGCTGTTGGATGCAATTTCCCATCTTCTTCGGAAACAGCCGCCGCTCCAATACTTCTTAAATACTCATGATCGTTCAGTCGTTCAAAAGGATGCCCTTCCTTCAAAGTTCTATGGCTGTTTCGATACCCATGAATTGTATCATAATTCAAATCTTCCATAGGAACCTTGTCCAAAATCTCCATGTCCATCGTTCTCTCTGTTTGATCGCGAAGCATTGCTTTTACTTGCAATCTGGTACAATGGTAATCTCCCTCATAATTTCTACGGAACGTTCCGTTAAAAATATCATTATTAATATAAACCGGCTTTTGCTCCCTCTTCGCCATAGGAACATATATTACCATGATGACATCTTTCCTTTCACCTATTGTATAGGTCTCGATATCATCATCCGTTAGTAAATTGAGGTTTACTTTCTTCGGGTTATTAATCGTATCCCAAAAATCTTTACACAATTTCGATTCATTTTGCAATCCGGTTGTTTGCCAGCTCCCATCTTTTTCCTCTTTAATCCCTAGAATAATAACACCGCCATAACAGTTTGCAAAAGAAGAATATGTGTCCTATAACGAGATCGGCAATCCTCCATTCGCTTTCTTTACTTCTCTTCTGTTATCTTCTCTATATTTATCGAACTGTGAAATATCAAATTCTTTTCTCATAATAAACAAGGTCTCCCTTCAAAATCGCAACTTCTTATTCATCAGTTTCCCCTTTTTCCATCAAGACCACAAGTAAACCTGTACTCCCAAACCTTTTATTTTTCCTCATGCTTGTCCTCTTCCATATTCCTTTCAGCTACCTCCTGCATAACTCGGTCAACTTTCTTCGCATTCACCTCAATAAATACTTTTAATATGTAATCGGCAGTCACCTCCGCAGTATTCGGATTGTGAAAACGATAATTCAATTTTTGTTTCTTCATAGAGGTGCTCCCACCTCCCTTTTCTCTTTGTCCATTACTATGAAAATACCTACTGAAATAGTCCTATACTTCACTTCATTTTTTAAGTATTTTGAATCTCCCTCTATATAACGAAAGGAAAATGAACTCTTTTACAGGGTTGAATTCCATATTTCTTTTATTTTTTTGCAGAGCAAGATCCACCTATGTTTAACATTATCGATTTTCTCTCCATGTCATCTCATGAGTTTCTTTTTGACGGGGACACCCCATACCCATAAAAATATCTTAAGTTTACCAAAATGTCACAGTAGCTCTTCGTGTAAATTTGTCATTTGAAGGAAAAAACAGACATACGATTTTATCTCTGAAATCATATAGCGGCATTTATCCAAAATATAATTTTTGTTGCGAAGCCAATTAGCAGGTATGGGAATGCTCTCCATCAAGGGCATACTCCGAATAAGAATATGCGAGAAATTGCGATATGGTAATACGGGGTGGATCTTGCTCTGTAAAAAGTATTCTAAAACATTCTATAGTTTGCATTATGAGAAGTTCGCCGATGGAAGTGTGAAATGTATTGAGGAGGAGATACCATTTGAGCTGCCGAAGGGGTGGGCGTGGACAAGATTTTCTGCCATAACAATTAATCGTGATAGCGAGCGAAAACCCATATCGTCATCTCAACGAACGGATGTTGCTAAAATCTATGATTATTATGGAGCTTCAGGCAAGATTGATAAAATTGATAAATACATTTTTGATGAACGACTTTTGCTTATAGGTGAAGATGGAGCGAATCTTGTGACACGTAGCAAACCGATTGTCTTTTTTGCCGAAGGACAATATTGGGTAAACAATCATGCTCATTGCATCGATGCTACTGACAAATTTATTTTGGAATATCTTTGTTTTTATATCAATGCAATTAGTTTGGAAAAATATGTAACTGGCTCTGCTCAACCTAAAATGACGCAGGATAATATGAATTCTATTCTTATTCCGTTACCGCCATATAGTGAGCAAAAACGTATGAGTCAACGCCTTAATGAAGTGATGTATACGGTTGATAATATTGAAATCGGGAAAGCAGCTATTAGGGAACTTGCTTCGAAGGCAAAATCCAAAATCCTTGACCTTGCCATTCGAGGACAGCTTGTGCCACAAAATCCAGATGATGAACCTGCTTCTGTTCTGTTGGAGCGTATCAGAGCAAGCTTTCCTTTGCTTTCCGCTAATTCTGCCTGCCACTTTGCCATATATTTTTCAATATCCTCTATACTGAGTTTTTCTGTCCTATTAAACAAAATATCCCATTGATCAGGATAAGCGTTCCAATTTCCATCTACAAATGCACTGTTTCCATTTTTAAGCGCCTGTCCCTGCAATGGCAGTGCAATCAGATTGCCATTCACTATCCACGTTGGCAAAATCTGTTGCTTCTGCACCTTTTTCATGATTATCAAAATCAAACACGATAAATCTGCATGTCCCATCCGACAACAACGGATATATACCGATTACGTCCGAACCATCTTCTTTATATCCCAGCAGATGTCCAACGATTTTCTTCACGTCCAGTTTTGTCCATTTTTTATTTTCACACTCATCGCAGAATATCTTTTCTCCACGCTGTTTCGGACAAAGTTTAACATCCCATCTATTATCACATTGTGGAAAATAGCCGCCATTCTTACCGCGCCTGGCATAAACATCCTCTCTTCCCCAAAACATAGAAAAGAAGCGTATCGCCATCTTCTCTGTAATAAACGTAGGATGTACAATACGCGCTCCTTGGTCGAGATCATACTCTTCTGCATTTTCTATCGTCTCTTCAAAAGGATTGATCTCATCATATGGAATATTTTCTTTTTTCAATTTGTCTTTTAAAATCCTATTTTCATATTCAAGTAATCGAACAATGCTCCTCAAAGCTTCCGCATCATAAGCTTCTATATTCATACCGCCACCTGCAATTCTCAACACACAAGTACCATTCGGATATACTTTGTCGCCTTATCATCCAGTCTCGTTTCCGTATTCTGATTAAAAATATGTCATAAACCTTATATTTCCGCTTGAACAATACGCCCGAAATTTATCTCATCTTTAAAAAGATCATATACGTATCTTGAACTTTCCATATATAAACCGGTTTCTTTATCCTGAAGTTTTTCAAAGACTTTTGAATTATAAAACTTATTCATAGCCTCATCATATTCTATATCCTGATCTGAAGAGAACATATCAACAATATCCTGAATGATATATTCTATTAATTGTTCCTGCTTACCCATATTAATTCCCTACCTTTCGCAAAAGTTTTATACTTTTTTCTGTATGAAAAGAATACTGCGACGATGTCTTCTTATATATCATTCCTTTCAACAAGGTTTCAAAATCAATAATTTCATTTTCATACTGACGAAATAATAATGCCATATTATCATCCGCAACAGGTCCTATAACAATGTCATATTTGTTATCCTTATTACACAAAATATCTTTCACATTTGTAAATGTTCGATTTCTCTTATTCATGACAAATTTTGCCCATTCTTCCGTTGTTTCCAAACCGAAATCCTTAACCTTGATATCCTCTATTTTTCTGAAATCATCTTGTATTTCAAAAGTATTGACAACGGGAGAACCACCATAAATCTTTGACACCCTTACGGACATATTTTCTGCCTGTTCTTTTATGTCTGTCAAATAGAACCCTTTTCCAAAATCCTTATATGGTCTGCACATTGCCAAATTTATACTATCAATTACAATATTACTTCCGTGATATAATCTCATAACGCGCCTCCGTTTTTTCGGCACAATATTCCTAAGTCTTCTACTATTGTTCCAAAATCTAAAGTATGTTCAACTTCATAGTTTTCTTTTATAAACGCAATCCCTTTAAATTGAAAAAGGTAACGGAATGCTTCTTGTATGCTGAGATTATAATGTTGTGCAAATTCATTTATACATGCAACAGTAAAACCTATTTTCTTTTTCTTTTCGCTCATACAAAACCTCCTATTATTTTACAACTACTGAAAATACACTCACTTCTGCAATTCCTCATACTACCCATCTTCCTTAACAATTTTCCTTCACTTTATTTATCACACATCAAAATCCGGCTTTTCGAAGCTCATCCATCATAGCCGGTCTTCTTTTGTAATCTTGCTTCCAACACTCTGCAATATCACGTGCTATCTTTTTGCCATCGGGATATTTTGTAATCTTTTTTAGGTAGGATATTAAATACTTATATGACTTTCTATCTGATGTTCGAGTTGATTCCTTTTTCACATATTGCACATACATATCCCTGATTTCATTCGGTAAATGCTTTTTCAATACTTTTTCATATTGATCTAATACATGAACAGACTGGTTCTTTTGAATTTCCTGAAGCAATCTTTCAAATAATTCTTCTTCCACTAAAAATTCATATCGTATCCAATAAGAAGTTTTCCCCTGTAAAAATTTTTCTCTTTGCTCCTCCCATTCCGTTTCACTACACAGCTTTTTCAATTTGACAATGTATTCCAAATCACGCTGCATACATTCAAACACCTGATATTGCAGTTCCTGCACGTATTCGTTCTGCATATTTCTTTTTTCGTAAATTTGAATTAATTGCTGACTATATTCTGCTACCAATCCGGCTTTGTCCGCATCCAATTTTTTACTTTCCTTCAATACTGCAATGGCTTCTTCATACTTTTTATCAGATAAATATTCCTGTATTTCCATCTTCCGAATTTCAGAAATATTCCTATATTTCTGCCGATATTCTTTTATTTCCTGCTTAGAATAACTCAATTCTTCCATCAAACATATTCTTGTAATTATGTTATTGACCATACCGTAATATGCGGAATACGAATCGCCACTATAGTTTTCTTTTTGAAACTTAACGATTTTTTCATCCAACATATGAAGTTTCTTCTGAAGTAGTTCTTCATCATGAAATTCATTCAGCAAAAAATCACTAATATAATCTTCCAAATAATCAATTACATAATTTTCCTGATGATCTTGAAACCATTGAAACATATTTTCTTTTTCTTTATCATTACATTCTTGCAGTATTGTTTGCCAATACTCGTAACAATTATCTGCTACAAATGATGTGCCTCCATCTGAATCATCTATATCTCGATTCCCAATCTCATAAAAGATACAATTTACTAATTCAAATGCTTCCATTCTATAATTTTTCTCCAATAACAGCGGAACATTTTCATCTAAAAGCGTATTCAATGCATCTGTATAATCTGTTGCATGATAATAATCTACAAACCCGCCTCTGTCAGAATAATGATAGCCGATATCATTTACCTGTTGTTTCAATCTGATCATATGACACGGTGTTATCGGCGCATACTTTGTCATGATCCTATTATATAGAAACTCATCCGAAGTTGCCTGAGAAAATACGATTTCCTGTAATTCATCTATTGGAATTCCGGCAATAATCTCTTGCAATTCTTTATTTTGTTCCTGAACCTTTTGAAGATAATTTCCCGGTATTTTTGTATCTGGTTCTCCTTCTTCTATCTCATACAAAACCGCCGCCATATGTTTGCAATAATTTCCTTCTTCTGCATACGGACATGTACATGTCATATCATAAACCCGATCATCCCGAATCTCTATTTCTACATCATAATCCTCTGTTCCTTCTACTACTGCTGTATATCCTGTCGAAGTCTGTTCCAATGAAGTAACATAACCTTCCTCATAATAATTCAGTCCACGTTCCAATATATGTGTACAAAACAAATCTTTCCATGGTTTCATTGACTTTATCCCCTCAACCGTTCCTAATACAATCTTTCTATATTCTATTTTAACCGATTTCCACCCATAACACAATAAAATCACCCAAAAGAAAAAGACCGCATTTCTACGGCCTTCTCCTTCTTTACCTTACCTCATAAACAACCTTCACAAAAACACCTCTTTTGTTACATCTATATGTACCGTACTCTTACTTACTCCAAATTTTTTCGCAGTCTGCCTTACTGTTGCCTTTTCTTCAATAATATAATTGGCTATTTCAATTGCCCTTTCTTCAATATATTCTTTCAAGGATAAGCCTCCGAAGACGCTGTTTTTACAATGTATGTCTTCGGTTTATACAATATACCATGTGCTTAAAAAGGAAACTCGCTCAAGGGCTAAATGGTATTTTATACTTTACTCCACATCACTTTCTTTTGCAAGTATTGCTGAATATTCAATTTTTGTTAACCATATACATTTTCTAGGAATTCACATAGATAATATAACTATGTGTAATCTATTTAACCGCTGCCACCGACAGAGTAAATACACTTTTTCAGCAATTTAATAATCCGGATACTACAGAATAAATAAAAAATGAAAAAAATGGTAGAAAATGTCGTATTTAAACATCTTCTACCATTTCTTACTGCGGATAACAGGACTTGAACCTGCACGTCATGGACACCAGAACCTAAATCTGGCGCGTCTGCCAATTCCGCCATATCCGCAAATCTATATTGTTTTAAAAAAATAACCAAGGTTTTTGACCTTGGCTGTTTTAAACAGTGAAGCATCGGGGATTCGAACCCCGGACAACTTGATTAAAAGTCAAGTGCTCT
>URHS01000074.1 GCA_900547685.1 uncultured Blautia sp.
TAGTCAAATAATCATAAAGACAAGGGTTAACAGAACTCGAACGTTTACAGGAACTGTATCAGTTAGATCAAAGCTACAGCGAATATGACAAAGTAGCTGCCAATGTTATTTCCAAAGATGCCGGAAACTGGTTTTCTAATTTCACTATAGACAAAGGTACAGCAGATGGTATTCAGAAAGACTGTAACGTCATTGCCGGAAGCGGATTAGTGGGAATTGTAACAGAAGTAGGAAAAAACTGGGCAACTGTACGTTCTATTATCGATGATACCAGCAATGTCAGTGCCATGACCATGAGCACTTCTGATCGCTGTATTGTAGCCGGAGATTTACGTTTGATAGATGAAGGAAAGCTTCAATTTATTCATTTAAAAGATGAAGATAATAAAATTCAGGAAGGTGAAAAAATTCTCACTTCAGATGTCAGTGACAAATTTTTAGAGGGTATTCTCATTGGATATGTAAGTGATATTAAAGAAGATCCCAATAATCTGACAAAAACAGGAACATTAACACCTGCCGTTGACTTTGAACATTTAAGCGAAGTTTTAGTCATTAAAGAAGTAAAACAACAGAAAGGGGACACTGAATGAGAGTCAAGCGAAGAATAGTGGAAACTGTCATTATTTTATTATGCTTTATTTTGCAGGGAACTGTTTTTCAGGCATTATCCATTGGCTCTATTACCCCAAATCTTCTGCTGATTATTACAGTTGCTTTTGGATTTATGCAGGGAAAGCTATCCGGGCTTTGGATTGGATTTTTTTGCGGTATTTTACAAGATGTTTTTTATGGAAACCTTTTAGGTTTTTATGCTTTCGTCTATCTGTGCATCGGTTATGCTGCCGGGTGTTGCTGTAAAATTTTTTATGAAGAAGAAATCCGTGTTCCTATGCTGCTAGTAGCTGTGGGAGACCTGCTGTATGGTATAATGGTCTATGGTATGCAGTTTTTAATGCGGGGACGTTTGGAATTCTTTTACTATTTTGGAAGAATTGCTATTCCCGAAATGCTGTATACTGTATTGATAACTGTTATTTTTTATAAACTTTTATTTAAATTGAACAAGAAAATGACAGAACTGGAAATGAAAGAGAGAGATTCCATTTGGCTAAGAAAATAAAAAAACTATTGAAAAAAATCGGGTTAAAAAGAACTACTGTACTTATTTTAGTATTTTGTGTTCTATTTGGTGTACTTCTGCAAAGACTTTTTTCCTTACAGATTATTCATGGAAAAGAATATGCAGAAAATTTTAATTTGAGCATCACAAAAGAGCGAACACTAAAGGGAACCAGAGGAATTATTTTTGACAGAAATGGTAAGCCTCTTGCCTATAATCAGCTTTCCTATTCCGTTATTCTGGAAGATAACGGAACTTATGAAACCACCAGAGAACGAAATCTTACGCTGAACCACATTGCTTATGAAGTACTTAATATATTAAAAAACCACAATGAAACTCTAAGTGTAGATTTTCATATTGTTCTGGACGAAGAAGGAAACTATGCCTTTGATACCACTGGTTTTAACCTCAATCGTTTTAAAGCAGATGTTTATGGACAGGCAAATATTGAAAAATTAAAAAAAGAAGAACTCAATGCAACTCCTGATAAAATGATAGAAGATATGTCCGGTGAAAAAAGATTTGGACTTGTGAATAAGGAAAAGCCTTATACAAAAGAAGAACTGGAAAAATATGGATTACCGGAAACTTATACGAAAGAAGAAACTTTAGACATTCTTAAAATTCGTTATATTCTTTCTACTAATAGCTTTAAAAAATATGTTCCCGTAACATTGGCAACAAATGTCAGCGAAGAAACAGTAGCGGAAATTATGGAACGCAAAGATGATTTGCAAGGTCTTGATATTGAAGAAGATTCTATTCGTGTCTACGATGAAGCAGAAGCTTTTGCTCCTATTATCGGTTATACAGGAAAAGCTGATGCTGACGAGTTGAAAGAGTTAAAAGAAGAAGGACATAAATATTCTGCTGATGCAGTTATCGGTAAGTCCGGTATTGAAAAAATAATGGAAACCCAGCTACGTGGAACAGATGGTTCCGATAAAGTTCTTGTAGATACAATGGGAAAGGCTCTGGAAACGGTTAAAAATTCCAGAAAAAATCCAAAGTCTGGAAATAACATTTACTTAACTCTGGATAAAGATTTACAGCGAATAAGCTATAAAGTTTTAGAACAAAAAATCGCCGGTATTTTAGTCTCTAATATTATTAACGCAAAAGAATTTAAAGTAGAAGAAGGCATGGACACTGCAGCAATTAAAACTCCTATTTACGATGTTTATAATGCGTTAATTGAAAATAGTGTACTGGATATCAGCCATTTCAAAGAAGATAATGCCACAGAACTGGAAAAAACAGTATATAGTATTTTCCAGCAACAACAGGAACATGTCTTCCAACAAATCAAAGAAGAATTGACAAAAGAAACTCCTGTGGCATATAAAGATCTTTCGCGAGAAATGCAGGAATATCAGAGTTATATTGTCAATGAGTTTTTAACAAGAAAAAAAGAGATTTTATCCATGGATGCCATTGATGCTGCAGATCCTACTTATATTGCATGGTCCAAAGACGAAAGCATCAGTTTAAAAGAATTTTTGACTTATGCGGCCGGAAAAGACTGGATTGATATTTCGCAATTTTCAGCAGAGGGCGACTATCTGGATTCTTCTCAGGTATATACAGCTTTATCCGACTATCTTACAAATTCTCTTGCTGACGATACCGGATTTTCCAAAATTGTTTATAAATATATGCTTCAGTCAGATATGATTTCCGGTGCACAGCTTTGTATGCTTTTATATGACCAGGGAATTTTGGATGCGGATGAAGCGACTTATAATGCTTTGAAATCCGGTTCTATGACAGCGTATAATTTTATGATAGAAAAAATCAGCAATTTAGAGATTACACCTGCGCAACTTGCATTAGACCCATGTTCCGGCTCTCTAGTAGTTACTGATGTTAAAACTGGTGAAACACTTGCCTGTGTCACTTATCCGGGATATGACAATAATCGTCTTGCCAATAACATGGACACAAAATACTTTGCGAAATTATCTCAAGACTTATCAAGACCATTTTATAACAAGGCAACCCAGCAGCTTACTGCTCCCGGTTCCACTTTTAAAATCGTAACTGCTGTAGCCGGTATGGAAGAAGGAATTGTAGATAACAACTATGGTGTTGTTTGTGGCGGTCGTTTTGATAAAATTCCAAATGGTCCGTATTGTTGGAACCGTTCCGGACATGGATACATGAATGTAGTATCCGGTATTACAAATTCCTGTAACGTGTTTATGGGACAGGTAGCTTATGATTTGGGAACAGATGCAAACGGCAGTTTTTCTGATTCTCTTGGTATTGATAAGCTTCAAAAATATGCGAATATGTTTTTATTAAATGAAAAATCCGGCTTGGAAATTACAGAAGCATCTCCTCAAGTTTCAGAAGAAGATGCCATCCGTACTTCCTTTGGACAGGCGAAGAATAATATGACAACTTCCCAGTTAGCCAGATATGTAACAACTATTGCCAGTCGGGGAACCAGCTATGAGCTTACCCTTTTTGATAAAGCAACAGATGCTGACGGTAATTTAATAGAAGATTACCAGCCAACAGTAAAAGGTGAAATGGATGTTGCAAGCAGCACTTGGGATGCCGTACATAAAGGTATGTATGGTGTCGCAAAAAACAGCGCTATTTTAAGCTCTATGAAACTTTCTGTTGCAGGAAAAACAGGTACAGCTCAGGAGGATATGAGCCGACCGTCCCACGGTCTCTTTATTGGATTTGCACCTTATGAAAATCCTGAAGTAGGCGTGGCAGTCCGCATTGGTAACGGATATTCTTCCGGTAATGCGGTAAGTGTAGCAAAAGATATTCTCAATTATAAGTACAATTTTGTAGATGAATCCGAAATTGTCACAGGTAAAGCAACTGCCAGTGACACAACAACAACACACAATGACTAAACAGAATTTTGTAGGGCACATAGGAAAAGAATAAGAGGATATCAGGAGGATTTTGTATGAGTGAAATTATCGTAATTACGTCTGGGAAAGGCGGGGTGGGTAAAACCACAGTAACAGCAAACATCGGTTTAGGTCTAGCTAAGCTGAATAAGAAAGTCGTTGTGGTAGACACCGATATCGGACTTCGAAATCTGGATGTTGTGCTGGGACTGGAAAACCGCATTGTCTATAATCTCATTGATGTGATTGAAGGAAGCTGCAGAATGAAGCAGGCACTTATTCGGGACAAACAGTGTGATAATTTGTTTTTATTACCTTCCGCTCAGACAAAAGATAAGACCGCGATTACACCGGAGCAAATGGTAAAACTTACGGAAGCATTGTCAGAAGAATTTGACTATATTCTTTTAGACTGTCCTGCCGGAATTGAACAAGGCTTTAAAAATGCCATTGCAGGAGCAAGCAGAGCAATTGTAGTAACAACTCCGGAAGTTTCGGCCATTCGCGATGCTGACAGGATTATCGGGCTTTTACAGGCAAATGAAATGCCTCAAATTCAATTAGTGATTAACCGTCTTCGGATGGATATGATTAAACGTGGAGAAATGATGTCAGTAGAAGATGTCTCCGAAATTCTTGCCGTAGATTTATTAGGTGCTATTCCCGATGATGAAGCGGTTGTTATTGCAACCAATCAGGGGGAACCTCTGTGCGGCAAAGACTCTCTATCAGGAAAAGCATTTGAAAATATTTGCAGACGAATATCGGGTGAAAATGTTCCCCTTATGGATTTCCGTACCAAAAAGGGTGTGTTTAAACGAATTTCCGGTATTTTCAAAAAATAGAAGAAGGAGGATTAGGAATGTTTCGATTTCCAGGCAGACCATCCGGTTTTGTTGCAAAAGACCGCTTGAAGCTGCTCCTTACTTCTGAGCGGCTGGAATGTACTCCACAAATGATGACCATGCTGCAAAATGATTTAATCCGTGCTGTAAATAAATATTTTGCTGTACATGAACAAAAAGTAGAAATCCGCTATCGAAAAGATACGGCTACAGTAACAGCATATATTCCCTTACAGACAGATATTAAAAATTCATCTCCGGGCATGCTGTTTCAGAGATGATGAAAGGAAACTTTAAAGACCAGAAGAAAAATAGGTGTTTTCATGATTAGACAATACAAATTACAAGATTATAACTTCAGATTGGTAATTGTTCTTATTGCATTAACCTCAATGGGTGTCTTGCTGGTAGGAAGCGCAGATCCAAGTTTACAGAAAAAGCAGTTTTTAGGAATGATTTTAGGACTTATCGTTATGGTAATTGTATCTCTCATTGATTTTAGCTGGATTTTAAATTTCAGTTGGATTATGTATGGAGGAAATATTCTTTTACTGCTTTTAGTTAAATTAATGGGTACCGATGCAAACGGAGCTCAGCGCTGGTTAAATATCGGCGGCTTTCAGTTCCAGCCTACGGAATTGGCTAAAATTATTTTAATCCTATTCTTTGCCAAATTTTTTATGGACCATGAAGAAGACTTAAATACCCTTGGAACTTTAGTAAAAGCAGTTGTTTTAATTGCTATTCCGCTGTCTTTAATTTTATCACAGCCGGACTTGAAAAATACTATTACGGTTGCTATACTTTTTTGTATCATGATTTATATTGCAGGATTGAGCTATAAAATTATTGGCAGTATTCTTTTAATTGCTGTTCCTATGGCAATTGTTTTTCTGTTTATTGTTGTACAGCCTGATCAAAAACTAATTAAAGATTATCAGCGTGACAGAATTATGGCTTTTTTAAACTCAGAAGATGATGCTTATTCCGATGACGTGTTACAACAGGAAAACTCTGTAACAGCCATTGGTTCCGGACAACTTACCGGAAAAGGATTAAACAACAATGAAGTAGCTTCTGCAAATAAAGGAAATTTTGTTTCTGAAAATCAGACCGACTTTATCTTCTCTGTAGCCGGAGAAGAGCTTGGATTTATTGGCTGTACTGCAATTTTACTTATGTTGCTTTTAGTAATTTTGGAATGTATCCGAGTCAGCCTAAGGGCGAAAGATGCCTCAGGTAAGCTTATTTGTTGTGGCGTTGCGTCTTTAGTCGGAATACAGACGTTTATCAATATTGCTGTAGTAACAAAAATTCTGCCAAACACCGGAACTCCTCTTCCTTTTGTCAGTTATGGATTGACTTCCATTGTCAGTCTATATATAGGAATGGGACTTGCGTTAAATGTAGGATTACAAAAATATAGAACTTATAGGGAGGTTGAAAAATCATGAACATCGGATTGATTGCACACAACTCAAAGAAAAAACTGATGCAAAACTTTTGCATCGCATACAGAAACATTCTGTCCAAAAATACATTATATGCCACTGGCACTACAGGAAGGCTGATTGAAGAAGCTTCCAATCTTACTATTCACAAATTTCTTGCAGGACATTTGGGTGGAGAACAGCAATTAGGTGCTATGATTGAGCAAAATGAAATGGATTTAATTATCTATTTACGTGAGCCTCTTGCTCCACAAAAACAAGATCCGGATGTAAAGCGTATTTTTATGTTATGTGACACCCATAATATTCCTATGGCAACAAATTTAGCAACTGCAGAAATGATGATTCGTTCCTTAGGAAGAGGAGAATTGGATTGGCGTGAAATGTATAAATAAAAAAAGAAAAAAAGCACTTTTTTTTAAGCTGACAGCTGTGATTTTATTTCTTCTTATCGTTTTGGGAATTATTTTGTTTTTTAAAGGTAAAACTTTTAAAGAAGAACATCCTTATAATAAAAGTATACAGGCTTTCGGAACTTCTGCCAGAGAAGATACTTTGGTAGCTCCCGGACTTTCCAGTAATCTGTGTGTAGGAGAAGACTTTACTCAATTAGAAGGTATTCAAAGTATTTCCCAAGAAATGGCTGGTTTTTTCTCACTTGGAGATGGTACAATTCCTTTTTCCAATCATATATATGAAAAGATAGAGCCCGGAAAAGTAACACAGCTTCTAACAGCTTTACTTGCAGCGGAACACTTAAATTTAGAAGAGGAAACAATAATTGAAGGAGAAGACCGTGTCTACGGAAAAGATACTCGAAGCTGTGGTTTACAGGAAGGCGATCACGTTGTTATCAAGCAATTGTTAAACGCTGTTCTTATTTCTTCTTCTGAGGATGCTTGTCAGGCCCTCGCTCGACTTGTTAGTGGTTCACAGGAAAACTTTGTTGCCTTAATGAATGAAAAGGCTACAGAGCTTGGCATGACCAATACCCACTATGTAAATGCTACAGGGTATACCTCTGATGAACAATACACCACGGTTTATGATATTTATTTATTACTCAATGAATTTTTAAAATATCCTGATTTATTAAATACTCTGTCTTTACCTGACTATACAATGAATTATACCA
>URHS01000075.1 GCA_900547685.1 uncultured Blautia sp.
CCACATCTTCTCCTACATATCCTGCTTCTGTCAGTGTTGTTGCATCTGCAATAGCAAAGGGAACATTTAACATTCTCGCAAGTGTCTGTGCAAGAAGAGTTTTTCCTGAGCCGGTTGGTCCTAACATTAAAATATTACTTTTTTGCAGTTCTACATCTGTATTTCCTCCGGAAAGGACTCTTTTGTAGTGATTGTATACCGCAACAGATAACACTTTTTTTGCTTCATCCTGTCCGATTACATACTCATCTAAAATTTCTTTGATTTCCTGAGGTTTTAATAAGTTAATTTCTCCTGCCAGAGCTTCATCGTATGGCTGTTTTAATTCTTCGTTTATGATTTCGGCGCAAAGTCCAATACATTCATCACAAATAAATGTGTCATCAGGACCTGCAATCAGCTTTCTTACCTGGTCGTCTGTTTTTCCGCAAAAGGAACACCGAATTCTTGTATCATTCCCTTTATTTGCCATCTTTTCTTTCCTTTCTGTTTCTAATTCCAAATCTTTCTTAAAGGTAAAAGACTCCCGCAACTGTATGCAGGAGTCTTATCTTCTGTCGCTATCTATGCTCGATTACTGAGTCGATTAAACCATAAGCCATAGCTTCCTGCGCTGTCATATAGTTATCTCTTTCAGTATCTCTTGCAATGGTTTCCAGAGTCTGACCTGTATTCTGCGCCAGAATTGAATTCAGTTTATGTCTGGTCTTCAAAATCTGCTGCGCTACAATATCAATCTCTGTTGCCTGTCCCTGTGCACCACCGGAAGGCTGGTGAATCATAATTTCTGCATTCGGAAGTGCCATTCTCTTTCCTTTTGCACCACCTGCCAGAAGGAATGCTCCCATACTGGCTGCTAATCCCATACAAATTGTAGATACATCACACTTGATATACTGCATAGTATCATAAATCACCATTCCCGCTGTTACAGATCCACCAGGACTGTTGATGTATAAGTGAATATCCTTTCCAGGATCTTCAGATTCCAGAAAAAGAAGCTGTGCTGCAATTAAATTTGCAGATACATCTGTTACTTCTTCTCCCAGAAAAATAATTCTATCTTTTAATAATCTGGAATAGATGTCGTAGTTTCTTTCACCGCGGCTTGTCTGTTCAATGACGTATGGTACTAAACTCATGAAACTCCTCCTATTCTTACCGAATACAGCAATTCTATTTCTTATTCAGCTGTTTCTTCTTTTTTTTCTACTACTTTTGCAGATTCTGCTACCAAAGTAACTGCTTCCTGAACAGCCATGTCTTTCTTAATCTGTTCTTTTTCGTAGTCACCCATTACTTCTTTTAATTTTTCAACTTCCATTTTGTACATATCAGCCATTGCTTTTAATTCTTCTTCGAATTTTTCATCAGAAATCTGAATATTTTCTGTTTCAGCAATCTTTTCTAATACAAGGCGGCTCTGAATTCTCTTTAATGCCTGTGGACGCATCTGTTCCTGAATTTTTGCATTATCAAGACCTGTGAACTGATAATACTGGTCAATAGATAATCCCTGAGCCTGCATTCTGCGAACGAAATCCTGCATTAACTGCTGAATCTGATTCTGAATCATAGCTTCCGGAATATCCATCTGTGCATTTTCAATTACAGCATCTACGGCTTTATCTTCTCTTTCACGCTTTGCAACAGCTTCTTTACGTTCTTTTAATTTCTTTTCGATGTCTGCTTTGTATGCATCTAAAGTATCGAATTCAGAAACATCTTTTGCAAATTCGTCATCTAATTCCGGAAGTTCTTTTACTTTAATTGCCTTTACTGTACATTTGAATACAGCAGGTTTTCCAGCTAAATCATTTGCATGATAATTTTCCGGGAATGTAACGTTTACTTCTTTTTCAACACCGATTTCAGCGCCTACTAACTGTTCTTCAAATCCTGGAATGAAAGAGTTAGAACCGATTGTCAGAGGATAATCTGTTCCTTTTCCGCCTTCGAATGCAACACCATCAACAAATCCTTCGAAGTCTAAAGTTACCATATCACCATCAGCTACTGCTCTGTCATCTACATCAATTGTTCTGGAGTTGTTTTCCTGCTCTCTCTTTAATTCAGCAGCAACTTCTTCTTCTGTAACATCAGCTGGTGTTACTTCTACTTCAAGTCCTTTATATTCACCTAATGTAACTTCCGGTTTTACTGCTACTTCTGCTGTAAAGATGAAAGATTTTCCTTTTTCAATCTGAACAACATCAATTTCAGGCTGAGAAACGATTTCAAGACCACTTTCGTCTGCTGCCTTTGGATATTCTGCCTGGATTAAAGCGTTTGCTGCATCTTCAAAGAAGATACCTGCTCCGTACATTTTTTCAATCATAACACGAGGTGCTTTACCTTTACGGAATCCCGGGATTGTAATTTTCCCTCTGCTTCTGAGGTAAGCATTCTGTACTGCTTTTTCAAATTCTTCTGCTGAAACTTCGATTGTAAGTTTCGCCATGTTTTTTTCTAAGTTTTCTACCTGTACACTCATTATAAATAATTCCTCCTTGAATTCTATATGCACTCTGTTTAATAAATAAGATTAAACAGCGCTTCTTTCATACTTGCAGTCATTTACACAGTATAACACAAGGATATTGAAAACGCCAGTATTTTTTCATCAATGCCCATAAATCACTGATTTTTTTATTTCTTCTGCTTTTTCTTTTCCATAAAGTTGGGAAATCAACTCCAGTGCAAAAGGAATAGCTGTACCAAGACCTCTGCTGGTAGTGATGTTTCCATCTCTGACCACTCGTTCTGTACACACATCAGCTCCTATAAGCTTATCTTCAAAACCCGGATAACAGGTTGCTTTTTTCTCTTTTAAAAGTCCAAGCTCTCCGAAAATCATAGGCGCAGCGCAGATTGCAGCTATTTTCTTATCTTTTGCCGCAAATTCATTTAAAAGCGTACAAAGTTTCTCGTGTTTTCTCAAATTTAAGGTTCCCGGCATTCCTCCCGGAAGCACCAATATATCTGCATCGTCATAACACACCTCATCAAAAAGCGCATCTGCTTTTAATTCTATGTTATGAGCTCCTTTTACTGTAAGTCCCTCTCCAACAGATACCATAAGAACTTCTGCCCCTGCTCTGCGGAGTAAGTCTACTACTGTTAATCCTTCAATTTCTTCAAATCCATCTGCTGTAAATACACATATTTTTGCCATTTTATCCCTCTTTTCTGTTTTCCGTTCATGACGTTAAGTATAGCACAAACTTTCTGTTTTATCTGTAAACTTTTTCTAAAATAAAGTCACTGTTTTGCATAACACAAACCTTTCCAGTCCACCATATAACTGCGTTCTGGCTTTAATTTCATATCCATTTTCTGTCATATTCAACAGACTAAATGTATTTTCAGGATGTACAGAGCACAATCGATACTGTATGGTATGATCTTGTTCTTTCATTTTCTGTATTAATTCTTCTTCTGCCTTTTCCAACATCCTTTGCTGTAATTTATTCCCTCGAAAGCTACATTTTACTGCTGCGGTATCCAAATGAACAATTTTATCTATATCTTCTTTAGGCACACCTGCATAACCGCCCATGTAATCTTCTTCTCCCGGAATAACCACAATAAAAAATCCCGCCAATTCTCTGCTTTTTGTCTCTCTCGCCAGAATAATAAAACCTTTACCTTCCAGTATTTCTTTAATATAGGCCTTATCTCCCGCTGCGAACCATTCTTTTTTCTTCACTGTCTGTGCTGCTTCTTCCATGATTGTCCAAATTTCATCTTCATCTCCTTGAACAGCTTTTTCAAATATGAATTCCATCTTTTTCCTCTCTTTATTTCACTTGATTTTTAGGTAAAAAAATTATATGATACATTTACTTTTTATTCAATAAAAAAACGGAGGTTTCTTATGGAGATAGAAAGAAAATATCTTATCCACAAATTGCCGAAAAATCTTGATACTTATCCATATAAAAAAATAGAACAGGCGTACTTATGCACCGAACCTGTTGTGCGTATACGCAAACAAGATGAGGAATACTTTTTAACTTATAAAGGAAAGGGACTGCTTGTCCGAGAAGAATATAACCTTCCGCTTACAGAAGCTGCTTATCTGCATCTAAAAGAGAAAGCAGACGGCATTATTTTATCAAAAACACGCTATCTGCTTCCTCTTTCTGACACACTTACTATTGAACTTGACATTTTTGACGCACCTTATGAAAATCTGTGGCTTGCAGAAGTGGAGTTTTCCACCCAAGAAGAAGCAGAACGCTTCCTTCCTCCACCATGGTTTGGAGAAGATGTCACATTTTCCACAAATTATCAAAACAGTACCCTGTCATTAAAATAACAACTTTATATTTTTCTATTTTTCTGCTGCTTTTTCTGCAAATTCGGTATTTACCAACTTATCGTAGGGGACTCTTTTTTCCAGTTCCCCTGCGTCCTCTAAAATATCTTCCAATAATTCAAAACTCTTTTCCTCAAATATTAAATTCTCTTTCCATGTATCCTGTTCCTGATAACGTTTTACAATGGTCTCAATAGTTTTTAAATCATTTTCCGGAAATTGAGGTTTTATAACTTCAGCAATTTCTTCAGGTGTATGACCATTCACATAATCCATACCTTTTTGTAAGGCATTGACAAATCCCTGTATAATTTGCGGGTTTTCCTGCATAAAACTGGCTTTGACACTATAAGCCGTATAAGGTACATAACCGGAATCCACGCCACAGGAAGCTACCACATAACCTGCATCTTCCTGCTCTAAAGCCGTGGCAGAAGGTTCAAATTCCACGCTAAAATCTCCCTGACCACCTAAAAAAGCGGCTGCAGTAGAACCAAAATCAATACTCCTATCAATATTTAAGTCTTTATCCGGATCAATACTATTTTGTTTTAAAATATATTCAAATACCATTTCCGGCATGCCACCTTTTCTTCCTCCCAGTACATCTTTACCTTTTAAATCACTCCACTGAAAATCAGGCATTTTTTCTCTGGAAACTAAAAAATTTCCTGCCCGCTGTGTCAGCTGTGCAAAATTCACTACCGGGTCCTGCGCTCCTTGTTGATATGCATAAATGCTTGCCTCTGAACCCATAAATCCAATATCAGCATCTCCTGAAAGAACAGCTGCCATTACCTTATCTGCTCCAAATCCCGTTACCAGTTCAAGTTTTATTCCCTCTTTCACAAAATACCCTTCCTCTACAGCAACATATTGAGGTGCATAAAACACAGAATGCGCAACCTCATTCAATGTCACCGGAACTAACTGAGCTTCTGCTTCCTTTTCTTTTCCACATCCGGCCAACGCAACAGTAATCCCCAGTACAATCGCAAATAAAACACTTATTTTCTTTTTCATATTTCCCCCATAAAATATAAAATTACCGCAGTGTATGCACTTACATCTGCGGATACAATACTATCTTATGATTGAAATAAAATTTGGTTACTTTCTTTAACAAAAGACTTCTTACAAATCAAGGGACTGTAAAAACAGCCCCTTTTTCATGTCTAATAATTTTCTTTTCTCACTTCAAAATAAGCCTGTGGATGATCACAAACCGGACATTTCTCAGGTGCATTTGTTCCCACAACGATATGTCCGCAATTACGGCATTCCCAAACTGTTACGCCACTTTTTTCAAATACACTTTTTGTTTCTACATTATGCAATAATGCCCGGTACCTTTCTTCATGAGTTTTTTCAATAGCAGCTACTCCACGGAACTGTTGGGCAAGTTCAGGAAATCCTTCTTCGTCTGCTTCTTTTGCCATACGTTCATACATGTCCGTCCATTCTGCATTTTCACCTTCAGCAGCATGAAGAAGATTTTCAGCAGTATCACCTATTTCCCCTAAAGCCTTAAACCACAATTTTGCATGTTCCTTTTCATTTTCTGCCGTCTGTAAAAATAAAGCAGCAATTTGTTCAAAACCTGCTTTTTTTGCAACGGAAGCAAAATAAGTATATTTATTTCTCGCCTGCGATTCCCCTGCAAAAGCTTCCCAAAGGTTTTTTTCTGTTTTTGTTCCGGCATAAGGATTTTTCGCAGGTGCCTCTTCTATTTTTACAAATTTACTTGCAGGCTGTTTGCAAACAGGACAAATAAAGTCCTCCGGCAATGGTCCTTCATGAACATAACCACAAACCGTACATTTCCATTTTTCCATATTATTCTCCTCCGTTTCTTCATTAAAATTAATTGTGTTTAATAAATTCTCTACAATTTCAATTGGAATCTCCGGGTAAGATCTGATTTTCTTTAAAAATTCTTTTGCATTGCCACTCTGTGGAATCATATAGCCCGCTTCTCGGCATAAATCTTCAGCCATAAGTCTGGAAGACTTTTCTACAGCAACACTAAGTGCATCCGACAACTGAGCTGCTATATTTTCCGCTTTTGCTTTATTTTGAATCAGCGCTCTCAATGCTTCTACTGTATTTTCCTTTTTAGGCTGCTGCAAAGGATACTCCTTCGGAACCATCGAAATAGCAGAAGAAGGACAAACCAATGCACAATCCCCACATCCGATACATTTTTCAGAATCAATAATACTGTTTTCTGTATCCGTTGCTCCTGTGGGACAAACATAAAGGCAAAGACAATCTTTTGTACATAATCTTAAATTTCTGACAGCATACTTTTTACTCATCCCTTCTGCCTCCCTTCTACTCTCTCAAATTTCCAGTCAGGCACCTTGCAAACGGGACAAAGTTTTGGCGGCTCCTTTCCAATATATACAAAACCACAAACAGTACAAACATACACGCCTGTATTTTCCAGCATTTTCTCTCCTTCTGTTTGATATCTGACAAGCAATGACTGAAGCATTCTAGTTACTTTTTCACTCCAGACTAATGCTCGAAGAGCTCCTCTGTCCTGTTCTTCACTGGCAATTAAATTTCCGTAAGGATATCCTTCTGCTAAATCTTTTTCAATAAGAGAAAGTAATTTTTCTGTTTCAGGATATTCAATTCTCTCTTCTTTTTTCCGAAAAAATTCTGCCAACTTCTTGAAATTCTCTGACTGTTCCTGCATATACTGCTTTTCACAACCTCTGGCTAAATTAGAACAAATAATACTCATTTCCATAGGAGAAAGCTCTTTCTCTGTTTCAGGTTTTGAAATCGTCTCTGCTTCCTGAGACTTTTGCTCATAGATTCTAAAAGCCTCCTTTCCCGCACCACAAAGCGGACATTTCCAATCTTCATTCAAGTTCGTCCAGGTTCCGTTTTTTTCTTCATCATAAACATATCCGCAAATCGAACAAATATATTGCGCCATATATCCACCTCCTTATTTTTACTCAAATAGGTGTTTGCGAAACGCCACATGCCGTATAAATACGGCATTTTTTAACTACAAAAAACAAATAACCCCTCACCGGATATGGTATAATAGAG
>URHS01000076.1 GCA_900547685.1 uncultured Blautia sp.
GTCTTTTTTCAATTTCAAAAAATTCTTCCTCTGAAAATGTAAATTCCGTCATATAGGAAGCTGTTTCTCTGTTAAAATCATTTAAAAGACTATCCACATCTGTAAGAGATGATAAAAGGCTTTCCAGACTTTTATCAAAAGAAGCAATCTGTGACAGCTTTTGTAAAGCTCTGCTTATCTGTCCTGCACTGCCTTCTTCATATCCTGTAAGCTGATAGACTTCACCTAAGTTTTCTGTGATTTTTTTACCATTTAAAAGTTTTCGATAAGATGCAGATAATTCCTCATCTTCTCCATCTTTTAACTGAGCATCTTCTATTTCCTGTATTTCATATTCTAAAAAGTTAATTTCCCGTCTTCTTTGTTCTTCGTCTAATTGATAAGACTCTAATTCTTGTTTTATCCCGCGGTATTCTTTATAGAGTTCTTTTACTTTTTGTTTTTCTTTTTCAATCTCTGTCTGTCCGTAAGCATCCAGAATTTCCATCTGTTTGTCTGCATACAAAAGAGACTGGTGTTCGTGCTGCCCATGAATATCTAACAAAAGCTCTGAAATTTTCCGTATTCCGGAAATGGTTGTTGTCTCTCCATTTATCTTACTGATGCTTCTATTCTCAGTGAAACGGCGGGAGATAATCACCTGTCCTTCCTCAGGAAATACTTCCAGCTTTTTTAATTTTTCTTCTGTATCGGGGTTCACCTGAAATACCAGCTCCACATAAGCATGGTCTGCCCCCTCACGTATCATTTCTCTTGACATTTTCTGACCTAAGGCAAGATTTACAGAACCAATCAAAATAGACTTTCCGGCTCCTGTTTCACCGGTTAAAATATTCAGTCCTTCTTCAAAATCCACCTCTGCTTCTTCAATCAACGCAAGATTTTTTACATGTAAATGTACTAACATTCTCAGAATACTCCATTTTTCTATTCATATACATGAATGACCTTTTTAATTTTATTCATCAACGCCATTGCTTGTCCTTCATTTTTACAAAAACAGGCTATAGTATCATCTCCTGCAAGACTTCCTACGATTTCCTGAAAGTTGATATGGTCTAAAGCCGCTGCTGCTGCATTTGCCATTCCTGCTGTAGTTTTAATAACCAGAATATTCTGGGCAATATCCATTGACAAATAAGCATCTCTTAGCACGCGTATGTACTTTTCACTGTCTGCTGTGTTTGGAGAAGACACCAATCCATATTTTGAGCCTCCATCCTTCTTTGCCATTTTCATCAATTTCATTTCCCTGATATCTCTGGAAACAGTTGCCTGTGTAACTTTAAAACCTGCCTCATTTAATCTGGCTGCAAGTTCTTCCTGTGTCTCTATATCATATTCATTAATCAGCTCTACAATTTTTGACTGTCTGGCGATTTTCATACTTATCACCTCCTAATTTTTCATCTTTGTGCGAAGCACCTCTAAAAAACTGATATTACTGATTTTTATAATCTTTGTATCACTTACAGAACGTTTTATCACAATTCTGTCACCTACATTCATAGAAATGTTGGTATCTCCGTCAAAGGATGCTACTGCCTTACCTTCCCCGTTTTTCTGCGCACCCTCAGTCACTTCTACTGTAATCTCATCTTCCGCAGGGAAAATAATACTTCTGGTATTCAAGGTATGAGGAGCAACCGGTGTCATAATCATAATATTCGTTTCCGGTGACACAATAGGCCCGCCGGCTGAAAGGCTGTAACCTGTGGAGCCTGTGGCTGTAGAAATAATAATGCCATCTGCTGTATAAGAATTTAAAAATTCTCCATTCACATAGTTATTAAAGCGAATGACACGCAAAGGACCTTCTCTGCCTATCACAATATCATTTAAAGCCACATCCTCTGCCACCATTTTTCCCCGATGATATACCTTTCCACTTAACATCATCCGACGCTCAATGGTATAGGCATCTGCAATTAAATGATTAAGAGCAGGCTCAATAGAGTCTCTGTCAATTTCTGCAAGATAGCCCAATGTTCCCAGATTTATTCCTAAAAGGGGAATTTGACGGCTTACCACATCTCTGGCAGCCTGCAGTAAAGTACCGTCACCTCCCAGCACAATCACACATTCCACATCACCCGGAATGGCACGAATATCTGTATAATGAGTAAATGGATCTCGGTTTCCAAAACTTGCCGGTCGTACAGCACAGCTCTTTCCCTTACTTTCCAGATATTTTGCAACCTTTTCAGATACTTGCAGTCCTTCATCTTTCTCACTGTTTGCAATAATATAAAATTTATCCATATCTATTTATCCAGTTCTTTATGAGCATTTGCTACAGTTTCCTTTACATCCAACAAAGTATCCTCAGGAAAACCATCTACTTTCTTTTTCAAATGAAGAAGGTATTCAATATTACCTTCCGGTCCTTTAATAGGAGAATACTCTAAATGTAATGTGGCATAACCAATACTTTGGGCATATTCCACTACTTTTTCAATAACTTCCTCATGTACTTCAGGTTCTCTTACTACACCTTTTTTCCCTACTTTTTCTCTGCCTGCCTCAAACTGTGGTTTAATCAGACAAACCACCTCTCCATCTTCTCTTAACAAATGGTATACCGGCAATAAGACTTTGGTAAGAGAAATAAAAGATACATCAATAGAAGAAAAATCTGCTGCTTCCTGTAAATCTTCCGGTACCACATAACGAATATTTGTTTTTTCCATACATACAACACGCGGGTCATTTCGCAGCTTCCAATCCAGCTGTCCATGTCCTACATCAATGGCATAAACTTTCACTGCGCCATTTTGCAGCATACAATCTGTAAATCCTCCTGTGGAAGAACCTACATCCATACAAATTTTATTCTCTAAGACAACGTCAAAATGTTTCATTGCCTTTTCAAGTTTCAATCCTCCACGGCTTACATATTTTAAGGTATTACCGCGAACCTCAATATTCACGGTCTCCTGAAACATCGTTCCTGCTTTGTCTTCTTTCTGATTATCTACATATACATTTCCTGCCATAATAACAGCTTTTGCCTTTTCTCTGGAAACTGCCAAGCCTCTTTTTACAAGCAGGACATCAAGACGTTCCTTCATTTATTTTGCCTCCTTGATTTTTTTATAAACTGAAACTGCATCAATTCCTGCTTTTTCCTTTAATTTTTCAGGATTTCCATGCTCGATAAATCGATCCGGAAGTGCAATATTCAACACTCGAACCTGAGGATGATATCTGTGCATATAATCAAGCACTGCACTTCCAAAACCACCCTTTTGTACATTTTCTTCCATGGTTACAAGCAGGGAATGTTCCTTTGCCAGTCTGTCCAGCATTTTTTCATCCAGAGGCTTTACAAATCTGGCATTTACAAGAGTAGGATTTTCTCCTTCCGCTTTCAGCATTTCATAAACCTGACAGCCTGTCTTTACCATACTTCCTATTGGAAGCAAAGCAATGGAATTTCCCTCATAAATCATTTCGCTGCGTCCTTTTAAAATAGGCGCTCTGTATTCCTCAAGTCCATCATAAGCTTCTCCTCTTGGATAGCGAATTGCAATAGGACCGTCATAATTCACCGCAAATTTCATCATATCGGAAAGCTCCCATTTATTTTTCGGAGCCATAACTGTCATATTTGGAATCATAGATAAATATGTTAAATCAAAACATCCCTGATGGGTTTCGCCATCACTCCCTACCAGACCTGCTCTGTCCACTGCAAAAATCACATGAAGATTTTGCAGACATACATCCTCAATCATCTGGTCTACTGCTCTCTGTAAAAAAGAGGAATAAATAGCCACTACCGGTATCATACCGCCTAAAGCCAGACCGGCTGCAAAGGTTACCGCATGTTCTTCTGCAATTCCTACATCAAAGAATCTTTCCGGAAACATATTACGGAAACGCTTTAACCCGGTTCCATCCGGCATTGCTGCCGTAATTGCCACTACACGTTTATCTCTGTCTCCAAATTTTCGCATAACCGTAGAAAAAATATCTGTATAATTTGCCTTTCCACCACTGCTTAATGGAAGACCATTTTCCAAATCAAATGCTGCTGTCCCGTGAAAACGGGCAGGATGACGCATGGCAGGCTCATATCCTCTGCCCTTTTCTGTTTTTACATGTACCAGCACAGGACCTGATATTTTTGCTGCTTCCTGAAAAGTCTGAATAAGTTTTGAGCAGTCATGCCCATTTACAGGACCTAAATAGGTAATTCCCATGTCTTCAAAAAACATACCCGGAATTACCAGTCGTTTAATGCTATCCTTTGTTTTATGCAATCGTTTAATGGTTGCAGGACCAATTCCAGGTATCTTACTCAAACTGTTTTTTACACCTGTCTTAAATTCCTGATATCCTTCTGCAGTACGAACATTGCTTAAATAACTGGATATTCCTCCCACATTCTCAGAAATAGACATTTCATTATCATTTAATACAATAATAAAATTCTTCTTTAAAGCAGAAGCGTTATTCAAAGCTTCATAAGCCATTCCTCCTGTAAGAGCACCATCCCCGATAATAGATACCACATGGTAATTTTCCTGTTTTAAGTCTCTTGCCCGCACATATCCTACACCTGCTGATATAGAAGTTGAGCTATGTCCTGTATCAAAAGCATCACAAGAGCTTTCACATCTTTTCGGAAAACCGCTCATCCCTCCTAACGTACGAAGTCCTTCAAAACCTTCTTTTCTCCCTGTTAAAATCTTATGCGTATAGGATTGATGTCCTACATCCCAGATAAGTTTATCCTCTGGCAGACAAAATACATAATGCAAAGCCATAGTAAGCTCTACCACACCCAAATTTGAAGCCAGATGTCCTCCTGTTTTACTTACGTGCTCTAAAAGGAATTCACGAATTTCCTGTGCAAGCTGTTCCATATCCTCTAACGGCACTTTTTTAATGTCGTTTTCTTTTTTTATATTTTCTAAAATCATTCGTAATGCACCTCTATTTTCTGCGGGCACATAAAGACTGAAACAGTTCTTCCAGAAAACTCTTTTCTTCTGCAAACTCACGAAGGAGCTCAACTGCTTCATCTGTAAGCTTCTGCACCTCATTCCCCGCTTTTTCAATCCCCTCTAAGGTCACATACGTGGTCTTATTATTTTTTTCATCACTTCCAATCGGCTTTCCAAGCTCTTCTTCGCTGCTGGTCACATCTAAAATATCATCTTGTATCTGAAAAGCTATGCCGATTTTACTTCCTATTTTCTCCAGCTTTTCAATATCCGAATATCCTGCAAGAATACCGCCAATCATAAGAGCTGCCTCAATTAAAGCTGAAGTTTTATTTTCATATATATAATCCAGAAGCTGTTTTTCCAGAGGTTTTCCATCATTTTCCACGTCAACCCCCTGGCCGCCTAACATTCCTTTTATTCCTGTTTTCTGTGACAAAACTTTTAATGCCCTTGCCACACAATGAAACTCTTCCTCATCCTTTGCTATATCAAAAGCACAAAAAGCTGTTTCGTAAGCATAATTTAACAAGGCATCACCTGCCAAAATTGCTGCTGCCTCTCCAAAAACAATATGAGTAGTTTGTTTTCCCCGTCTGTACTCATCATTATCCAGAGCAGGTAAATCATCATGAATTAAAGAATGGGTATGAATCATCTCTAATGCAGCCATAAAAGGCTCAATGATTTTCCCTTTTCCACCCAAAATATGATAAATTTCTCTCATAAATACAGGTCTTAAACGCTTCCCTCCGGCTCTCATACTGTAATTCACAGCTTTTGCCATTTGTTCTGAAAAACCATGTTCTTCCGGAAGAAATTTCTCAATAACAGCCTCTGCAAAGTCTGTTTTTTCCTGAAGTTCTGTTTTAAAATTCACTTAAATCACCATCTTTATTCATCTGGAGCATTTTTTTCTCAACCATATCAATTTTCTGACTGCATTGCTTTAATACTTCCATTCCTTTTTGATACATAGCAAAAGAATCTTCCAAAGAAATATCTCTGCTTTCCAGCCTTTCTACAATCTTATCCAGTTCTTGTAAGCCATCCTCAATGGTTATTTCTTCTGTCTGTTTCTCAGTCAATCTCTATGCTCCTCTCTTTTCTTTTTTCACATCGGTTACTTTTGTTCTAATCGTTCCGTCTGTCACCTGAATACTTAGTTCTTCCCCTGTTTTCACCTGAGAAATGCTGGTAATGGCAGAGCCTTTCTGATTTTCCACATAAGAAAATCCCTGATTCAATTTTTCAAGAGGTGACAGCCCTTTCATTCGCTCAATATAGATATTTAAATTTTGTCTGGCATAAAAAATCTGCGCTTCCATTGCGCTTTGTATTCTGCTTTCTAAATCCAGCAGACGTGTACGCTTTTCTCTTATCTGAAACTCAGGATTTCCACGCGTCAGACGATTTTCATAATATTTTATCTGCTGCTGTAAAAATTGAATTTTATTTTCCAAATTTCTTGCGAGCTTCTGACGATAGTTCTCAAGAGACTGAAAAACACTTCGGATATCCGCCACAGCCAGCTCTGCTGCTGCCGAAGGTGTTGGAGCTCGTAAGTCCGCTGCAAAGTCAGCAATGGTAGTATCTGTCTCATGTCCCACTGCAGAAATTATGGGGGTTTTACAATTAAAAATTGCTCTCGCCACAGCTTCTTCATTAAATGCCCACAAATCTTCCATGGAACCTCCGCCACGGCCTACAATAATCACATCCACACCATAGTCATCCAACTTCTCAATGCCTTCGATAATACTTTCCTTTGCGCCTTCTCCCTGTACCAGCGCCGGATATAAAATAAGCTGGGTGTAAGGATTTCTTCTTCCTGCTACATTTCGAATATCCTGTATGGCAGCACCGGTAGGAGCCGTCACAATCCCTACTGTTCTGGCATAAACCGGAATGGGTTGTTTATATTCTCCTGCAAACATTCCCATTTCTTCCAACTCTGCTTTTAATGCCAAAAAGCGCTCATATAAAATACCGGCTCCTTCTAAAGTAATCTCTTTGGCATAGAGCTGATATTTTCCATCTCTTTCATATACGCTGACACTTCCGTTTACTACTACTTTATCTCCATTTTTCATGGGAAATGCCAAGCCTTTTCTCTGTCCTGCAAACATGACACAGGCGAGCGCTCCTGTCTCATCTTTCAGTGAAAAGTAAATATGTCCTGAAGTATGGTACTTACAATTTGATACTTCACCCTTTATATTTATTTTATTCAACAGAAAGTCCTGCTGAAACATATTTTTAATATAATTATTTACCTGACCTACGGAGTAGATACTATTCATAAATCTTCCCTTGCTATTTTACCCAATATTCCATTGACAAAAGAAGCGGAATCATCTCCACCAAAGCTCTTACTGATTTCAACTGCCTCATTAATCG
>URHS01000077.1 GCA_900547685.1 uncultured Blautia sp.
ACCATGTATCCCCTACAAGTACCCAGCCTGTTTCCATTGCTCCGCTGGTGTTCAGGTAATACCATGTATCCCCTACAAGTACCCAGCCTGTTTCCATTGCTCCGCTGGTGTTCAGATAATACCATGTATCTCCTACGAGTACCCAGCCTGTTTCCATTGTTCCATCTGTATTCAGGTAATACCATGTATCTCCTACAGATACCCAGCCTGTTTCCATAATTCCGTTTTCATTAAAGTAATACCATTTTCCATCAATTGCTTTCCAGCCAATTACTTTCTGACCGTTTTCGTAGTATTCCCAACCATTTTCAGTATACTGCCAGCCTTTGTTTTCTTTTACAGGTGCAAAGTTTGCTGTAATTGTCGCATCTGCCTCTACTGTATGAATATAAGGATTTTCCTTACTTACCTCTCCTCCGTCAATGGTCCAGTTTACAAAAGTATAACCTTCTTCTGCCTTAGCAGTAAGTGTTGCGTTTGCACTTTTTTCATATACTCCTGTTTCACTGTCAAGTGTTACTGTTCCCATTGTTTCATCATTCACACTTGCTGTAATGGTAAATTCTTCAGATGGCTCCGGAATTTCTGCCGCTACTCTTGCACGAAGTTCTGCCACTGCCATATGTTTATCACTGCCTTGGTCAGAAGCTGTATGAACACCTATTAAGCGCACATATTTTGCCTGTGCCGGTTCTTTAAAGCCTAAAATTATCCAACCACTCTGCTTCTGATCTACTTTTCCTGTTCCAGCTGTCTGCCATTCCTTGCCATCCAGACTGTATTGAACTTCATATTCTGTCATACGACCGTTTGCTCCACCCTGAGTTCTTGGTAAATAGCGCAGGGCGTCAATCATTGGTGCTTCTTCCTCTTCATTTCCCAATTTTAATGTCACTGTTCTATGTTCTGGCTTTCCACCTTCACCTGGCACACTCCAGTTTGTATGCCAATGTGTTTCTGCTTTTCCATCAAGAACATATTTTACAGGACCTTCATTCGCTGTTCCCGGTGTATATGCACTTCCTGCTGTTGCTGTAATCTTTTCTACAGGATAATCTCTACTGTCATCTTCAGGAAGCTCTGTTTCTTTTTCTCCCATTCTCACCGCAAAGTTCTTTGTCACTTTGTGATTTTCTGATTCTAAAATCATGCGTACTACATTTTCATGTTTCGGCAAAATTGTAAGAGAAGCATTATCTTTTGCTTTCGCAGTTACTTCTACATTAGTTTCTGGAACAGAATAACTATCTAATGCATAAGCCGCTGCCGGAAGAACTCTCTTTCCTACTTTAACTTCCGCAAGTTCAGCTTTTTCATTTACTTTAAAGGAACCTTCTGCTTTTTTCAGTTCTACTTCTGTAATTGCTGTACATGGTTTTCTGCTTCCTGTATCTGTTGCATTAGCATTTACCACTTTCACTTTCACATAAGTAGCTGTAACAGGAGCCATTTCATAACGATATGCTTTTACTCTGTCTTTTTCTGTACCAATATGTTCCTTGACTTCAATTTTTTCCCATGAACCATCTTTTCCTGTTTCAGACACGAAAAGCTCTGTAGTTCCTGCATCCGGGAAGCGAATGCTGTTGTTGTCCTTTGCGAAATGGATAACAATTTCGCCAATTCTTTGCTGTGTATCAAAAGTAAAGGTAAGTTCTGCTTCCTTTGTTCCCTTCTGAGAAGCATCCCAGTTACTCCATGCACTTTCATTTGGACCACCGTCATTATTTAAAGACATTTCTGTTTTTCCGTCTTTAATAGCCTCTAATGTATCAGAGCCCTGAATATTCTGAGAAAGTTTTGCAACATTTGTTACACTACTTCCAATTTTAATATCCTCTTTCTGTACACGGATAGATGCTGTTACCGGAATTGTTTTTCCAAAAATATCAGCTGAACCGTTGACTATTACAATTTCATCTGGGTTTTGGAATGCTTCTTCCTTTACGTCTTCCCATTTCACAGGGAAAGAAGCTGCCAAAACAGTTCCATCAGGAAGTACTGCCGGTCTTACATCAGGAAGCTGTGGTTTTACACCTTTTTGTGTAGTGCCAGAATAATTCAGCAACGCTGCCACATCGTCAATCATATTAATATTTACAGTAATTTTTCTCTTACCAGTTGTTCCTTCTACAGTAAAGCTACCTGTTTTAGAAACCTGTTCGTCACTGATTTTTTCCCATGTAACAGCTACATCTTCTTTTGTACCGTCAGAATACTGAGCCTCAATTTTCTCTGGAAGCTGTGGTTTTGTGCCAGTTTTCACATAATAAGACTTAGCATATTTATAACTTTCAATATAACGTTCAGATGCTTCCTCTTTCACCGGTGTAGTAGTAATCTTTACAGTAGAGGACTCTAAACCGTCTGCTTTTGCTGTAACAGTAATTTCTCCTGCTTTTTCTGTTGACTGTACAATTGCCAGAACCTTTCCACTGAAAGCTTTTCTATTGTCTGCTTTATAAGAATCATGATCCGGTGAACTTCCGTTATCTACACCTACCAATTCACCTGCACCCTGCACATCAAAAGTAACACGATTTGCAGCATCCGGAACAATGTTTCCATCCTTATCTGTAACATCTACAGTAATATAAGAAAGGTCTTTTCCATCTGCCTTGATGGATTTTCTATCTGCCTCTGCTGACAGCTTCGCTTCCTCACCTGTAGTTTTTACTACAGAACGACCTTCTGTATCCTTGATCACTTCGCCTTTTTCATCTTTGGCAACAGCTTCTAAAGTACCTGCCTCATAAGGAACCTTCCATTCCATATACAAATCTTTATGGTTTTTCTTACCGTTTTCTAATACCTGATATGTATATCCTGCATTTGTCTGTTCTGTTTTAAATGTCTGCTTTCCAAGAGACTTTTTCTCTCCTCCATTTGCCGGTGTAAAGAACAGTTCAACCTCTTTTGCATCAGAATAAACTACAACCGGAACAGTTCCATCTGTATTTTTCTTTACAACATCTTCATTCCATGCCGGCAGTACATGAAGTGTATTTACCTCATCATTCCACTGACTCTGATAGAAATAATAGCTGTCTTTCGGGAAACCGGCGGTATCAATAATACCAAAATAAGAGTTCTTTGGTGAAGGCCATGTTCCTTTTGCTCCCGGATCTGTACCATTCCAAGGAGTAGGTTCACCTATATAATCAAAGCCTGTCCAAACATATTCTCCTGCTACAAAGTCTCTTTGAACAACATCATACCATGCCTGACTTGCCAACGCTCCCCAGTTTACTCTTGAATTGTCATAAGAAGTAAGCTGCTGATCTGCAGTAGATTCCTGATTACCTGTAACAGAATAAATTCCACGACTGTTTACAGATGACGCTGTTTCAGAACCGTATAACTTCCAATCCGGATGGTCTCTATGCAGTTTATCATAGCTTGCTCCATCAGAATAGTTTGTTCCTGATGTGCCGCCGGCTGCTGTAAGCTTATTTCCAATAGAAACCTGTTCCCAGTCACCTCGTTTCACTGCATTACTTCCAATAGTAAGAGTTTTTGTAGCATCGGCTTCTTTTGCCCACTTAATCAGCTTATCTGCTCTTTCTGCATATCCGGTGCCACCGGCTCCCTCCTGAATTTCATTTCCAAGAGACCACTCAATAATAGATGGTGCATTCTGGTCACGTTTCATGATTGCTTTTATATCATATTCAGCCCATGTCATACCTGCTTCTTTTCCCAGAATGGTATTATTTTCTTCAATAGTTTTTTCAAACCATACAGAATAATCATTGCTGTTTCCATTCTTTGCACGATGCCATCCATCAAATACTTCTTCAATTACTAAAATACCTTTTTCGTTACAAACTTCAATTAAATCCTTTGATGCCGGGTTATGTGTCACACGAATAGAATTACATCCCATCTCCTGAAGGATTTCCACCTGACGCTCTATAGCACGACGATTGGCAGCAGATCCCAATGCTCCCTGATCATGGTGCATACAAACACCTTTTAATTTTACATTTTTTCCATTTAACTGAAATCCTGTTTCTGTATCAAAATTCAGATAACGGAAACCGTATTCTGTATCATAAGTATCTAAAAGCTTGTCTCCTGCTTTTACTTCTGTACGTATTGTGTAAAGTGCAGGATTTTCTACAGACCAAAGCTCAGGATTGTTTACAGGAACTGTTGCAGAAATTTCAGCTTTTTCTCCTGCTTTTACTTCTTTTGCTTCCGTTGTAAAAGTACCAATTGCTGCATCTGGCTTTTCACCTTTTTTGAATACAGTATGTGTTACTGTAATACTCTGTGCTTCTTCTGATTCATTTACAACTGTAGTTTTTACATCTGTATTTACCGTTTTCCCTACTTCTTCTGCTAAATTGTTGCTTTCTACCTTAATTCCGTTTAAATCCACATGAACGGCATTCGTGGTTGTCAGATTTACGCTTCTATAAATACCGCTTCCTGAATACCAACGACTGGAAGGTGTCTGATGATCTACTTTTACAGCAATGGTATTTTCTTTATCATAGTTAATGTAATCTGTAATATCAAAAGAAAATGGTGTATATCCATAAGGATGTGTACCTACCTCTTTTCCGTTCACGTAAACAGTTGCATTCATATACACCCCATCAAAATCAATGCGAACACGTTTACCTTTTGCTTCTTCACTCAGTGTAAAATTCTTTCTGTACCAGCCAATGCCTCCCGGCAGATAGCCGCTTTCTGCTTCCAATGACTTGGAATACTCCTGCTCGATACTGTAATCATGAGGTAAAGACAAGGTTCTCCATTTTGAATCGTCAAAGGTTGGATTCTGTGCGTTTGACACATCTCCCAAATTAAACTTCCAATCACTGTCAAAATTTTGTGTTCTGACAGAACTGCTTCCATAGTCTTTTACCGTTACACGTTCCGGTTCTGAACTCATTTGACTCTGAGAGTCTGCTTTTACTCTAATTGTTCCTTCTTTTGCATACACTGTGGAAGTAAATCCCATTCCCTGTACAGAAAGTACAGCTGCAAGTGTTGCCGCCCCAATGCGTGCCAGTCTTTGCTTTTTCATAAATATCTCCTTTCGAATTTAACAGTGATTACTATTATAGCATTTCACACAAAAAAAAACATATAAAATTTTTGTTTTTATATAGAATTTTTTACTATCTTATCTATATATAAATATTTCCTTCCTATTTTAGTTATTTTATACAAACTCTATGTTTATGTATTAAGATAAAACAAGAAAAAATTTTGCTTTGCAGAAACCACCACAGGAAATCCTCTCAGGACATTTTAAGTTTCATAAGATATAATTTTCTATAAAGCAAAAAAATACCGCTACCAAAGCATTCCTGCCTTAGCAACGGTATTTTAAGCCCCATTTTCTATGTCAAAGATATATTTTATTAAAGTGCCCAGAGCCGGAATCGAACCAGCGACACGAGGATTTTCAGTCCTCTGCTCTACCAACTGAGCTATCTGGGCATTGTATGTAAGACTTTGTCTTGCAACAACGAATTCATTTTAACACATACTTTTTAAAATTTCAATAGTTTTTTTAAAAATTTTTAATAAAAAATGGTATATATAAACTAAAAGAATATATATACCATAAATTAATATTTATAAACTATGTTTATTTTTGGCTTTGAATAGTTAAAGTACGGAAGAACTTATGCATAAACATTGAATAATTTTCTAAATTATCATCTTCAGTATCTCCGCCGATTATTTGATAAGAACAAATCCAATGACTGTCTTTAGCATCATAAACATCAGCAAACATAACTACACGGCTATCATTAGCAAATGTGAAAATTACATAAGCATCAGCGTAATTTTTAATATTTTCTTTATAGATAGCTAGTGCTTCACGATTGGACAAAGTAGTGATATCAGTACCTGTAGTAGCTTTTATATTTTGGATTACATCTTTATCAGATAATAAAGTATAAGTAACTTCATCTTCTTTAGCTACTTTGAAGATAACGTCTGTCAACATATCAGGAGTGATTAATTCTGGAGCATTAGGTAATTTAGCTTTACGTTCAATGCTTAATGCGGAAGGTTTGTAGCTTGGTGTATAAATAGCCAATGTATGGATATTTTTTAAATTATAATCTTCATCCATCATGGTGATTTTCTCATTAGCAGCAAAGGCTGTAGATATACTAAAGAGCATAATTGCTAATAATGAAAATATAGTAATTAGTTTTTTCATGAAAAAGCCTCCTAAATAAATCTTAATCAATAAATAATATTCGTTTTAAAAATTTTATTTCCTGCAAAAAAAGACTCCAAACGATATATTTTGTTTGGAGCCTTTTGTATTTTATTTTAAGAAACCGTTTATGATTTGATTTTCGGCTTCTTTTTCAGTTAAGCCTAAGCTCATTAATTTTATTAATTGTTCTCCTGCAATTTTACCGATAGCTGCTTCATGAATTAAATTTGATTCAGGATGATTTGCTTTGATTTCAGGAATTGCAGAAATTGTAGCATCGTCCATGATGATAGCATCACATTCAGAATGACCATGGCATTTGTTATTACCATAGATTTTAGCAATGAAGATTTGTTTTGATTTTTCTTGAGCTACAGCTCGAGAGATAATATTAGAGTGGGAATTTTCTCCATCTAAATTTACTTCAAAATCACTTTCTGCATATTGATTGCCATGTGTTAAAAGTTTTTCTTTTACAATTAAAGTGGAATTTTTACCAACAGTTCCTTTAGTAATTCTTTTTGTAGAATTAATACCACGAATTTGAGTTGTTTCCATTTCCATATAGGAATTTTCGTCCATTTCAACAATGGTAGTAGG
>URHS01000078.1 GCA_900547685.1 uncultured Blautia sp.
ATCCAGTCTATACCCTGAAAAAAGTGATGGAGGAATTAGATTTTTCTGGCTTGTTAGCCAATTGTTCAGATAAGGGAAGAACCGGGTACAATCCAATTATGATGTATGCTGTCGTTACTTACGCAAACATGCGTGGGATAAGAGCTGTTGACCGTATTGTGGAATTGTGCGAAAGAGACCTTGCATTTATCTGGCTTACTAAGGGGCAGAAACCCAAAAGGGATGCCTTCTATGAGTTTAAGAATAAAAAACTGACTTCTGATGTACTGGACGGGTTGAATTACCAGTTCCTTCGTCGGCTGCAAAAAGAAGGCCTCATCACATTGAAAGCACTTTTTATCGATGGTACAAAAATAGAAGCCAATGCAAACCGTTATACGTTTGTGTGGAGAGGGACCATCAATTATCATCTTGCAGGATTATTGGATACGATTGATTCTTTATATCAGAAGTATAACCTGTTGATTGATGAAAATGAGTATGGTATCAAATATGATATTCCCCATGCCCATATGTTTGTGATTGAAGGGATGGATAAAGTAAGAGAGGTCATTGAAAAGAACCGGAAACGGAAACTGACAAAACATAAAAAGTTATCGAATAATACGCTCATTGAGATTGATAACTGTTCTCCGTTGGAGATCCTGAAACTCCAGAAAAATCTGACACAGATCGCAGAGCAGGAACAGATTTCGTTTGTTTATGGTAAAGGAAAAAGGAAACCGGGGATTCAGCAGCTTTATGAAGAATTAGAAGCGTGCGGGGAACGTCTTATGGGATACAAAGAGTGCTTTGAGACCATGGGGACAGACCGGAACAGCTATTCCAAAACAGATCTGGAAGCCACCTTTATGCGGATGAAGGATGACCATATGAAGAATGGTCAGTTAAAGGCTGCATATAATGTCCAGATCGCAGTAGAGAATTATTTCATTGTCCATGCTTATGTAAGCAATGACCGGACAGATTATAACACATTGATCCCGGTTTTAGAAAAGCATAAAAACGCATTCGGGGAGATTTTGGAAGAAGTAACAGCAGATAGTGGTTATTGCAGTGAGAAGAATCTCCTGTATTTGAAGAAAAATAAAATCTCCAGCTACATTAAGCTGCAGGATCACGAAAAACGGAAAACACGTGCGTACACAGAAGAGATTGGAAAGTATTACAATATGAAAACGCAGGTGTTTGAGGATGAATTGTATTATATTTGCCATGACGGAAGGGAACTGCATCATATCCGCACAGAGACCAAAGAACAGGCTGGTTATACACAGACTTTTGAGGTGTATGGATGTGCAGACTGCAGCGGCTGTGAACACAAAGCCAGATGTTTATATAAATATAACGCTGAAAAAGATGCTGAAAAAAACAAAGTCATGAAGATCAACGAACAATGGGAAACATTGAAAGAAGAATCACATGCAAATATCCAAAGTGAGAAGGGGATCTTAAACCGTCAGATCCGATCCATCCAGACAGAAGGACATTTTGGGGATATCAAAGAAAATGATGGTTTCCGCCGGTTTAATTACCGAACTTCAGAGAAGGTATATAAGGAATTCATGCTGTATGCCATTGGCCGGAACATAAATAAATACCACCGTTTCCTTCATGGTGAGATCAAAAAATTTGAAGGGAAAACGGAAGAAAAGGCTGCTTAGGAAAAGAGTGTTTACAAAAATGCAGCTGAGGGGTTTTTGCGTTCAAAAATACATATAGAAAAGAAAAAATACGAATCTCCCACAGAAGATCAGGTGTGAAAAACACTGATTTCTATGGGGGATTCGTATTTTAAGATTCAGGGTCTAAAAATCGGTATTAACCGACAGTCCCTTTTCAATTTAAAACTTCATAAAAGAAATGGTTGCCCTTTTTCTGTAAATCTGGCTTTTACTAATGCAGGGTGAATTATGCCTTCTCTTATCCAATAAGCTGTTCGTATTTCATTTTCTCCAGTATTTCTATATTTTTAATCAGCTCTGCTACCATAGAAAATTCTCCTTTCAAACTCTCTTTTTGTAACTATACATGTATTTTCACAAAAAAAACACAGTCTTACCTAATTTTTATCACATTTTTTCCATAGAATGGAAAAGAAAAAGTAGTTTAACAAGAAGAATGTGTTATGAAAATAAAGGAGGGAACATTTTGATTGAAGTAAAAAATCTAGTAAAAAAGTATGGTGATCATACAGCGGTAGACCACTTAAATTTTACAGTAGAAAAAGGAAAAATTTACGGGTTTCTGGGACCGAATGGTGCAGGAAAGTCCACAACAATGAATATGATTACCGGTTATATTGCTTCTACAGAGGGAGAAATTCTCATTGACGGTCATAATATTTTAGATGAGCCGGAAGCAGCAAAGAAAAAAATAGGATATTTACCGGAAATTCCACCTTTGTATCAAGAAATGACGGTGTTGGAATATTTAAAATTTGTTGCCGAGCTGAAAGCTATTCCGAAAGAAAAAAGAGAAAAGAATATTAAAGAAGTTATGTCAACTACAAAGTTGGAAGACATGAAACGAAGATTAATTAAAAATCTTTCCAAAGGATATAAACAGCGTGTTGGTCTGGCGCAAGCTCTTTTAGGATATCCGGAAATTATTATATTAGATGAGCCTACAGTAGGATTGGATCCAAAGCAGATTATTGAAATTCGAGATTTAATAAAGAGTCTTGGAGAGAAACATACTGTTATTTTAAGTTCGCATATTCTTTCTGAAGTCAGTGCAGTCTGTGATCATGTGCTGATTATTGATAAGGGGAAATTAGTTGCCAGTGATACACCGGAGAATTTAAGTAAAGTTATGGCGGGTATGAACTCTTTGGAACTTACAGTAAAAGGAGAAGAAGCTGTGATTAGAGATGCCCTTGGTATGGTAGAAAATATTGAAAATATTGTATACCATAGTTCTATGACAAAAGGAGCTCATGATTTCACCATAAAGATTTCAGGTGATATGGATATGAGAGAAAATATCTTTTTTGCACTTTCTGAGGTGAAATGCCCAATTCTTCGTATGCAGCCTACAAATATGTCTTTGGAAGAAGTGTTCCTGAAGCTGACAAATGACGAGGGAAAATTACAAGATAAGGAAATGGAAGGAGAAAAATAAATATGTTGGCAGTCTATAAAAAAGAATTGAGGAGTTATTTGACTTCAATGGTAGGATATGTATTTATTGCATTTGTTTTGCTGATATTGGGCATTTATTTTACTGCTTATAATTTGCAATATGCAAGTCCTGATTTCGGGGCAACATTAAGTTCTGTTACCTTTTTATTTTTGATTATTACACCAATCTTAACAATGAAAATATTGGCAGAGGAAAAGAAAAACCGGACAGATCAGCTTCTTTTAACAGCTCCTGTTTCTGTATGGAAGGTTATTTTAGGTAAATATTTAAGTATGGTGACTATTTATGCCATACCTGTTGTTATAAGCGCTTTTTACCCATTAATTATGGGGAGATATGGTGTTATCTCATATCCTATGGCTTATGTAGCAGTAGTTGGATTTTTCTTTTTAGGATGTGCTCAGATTGCTGTGGGATTGTTCCTTTCTTCTGTTACAGAAAGCCAAGTTATTGCAGCCGTGTTGACTTTTGGAATTTTATTCTGCAGTTATATGATGGATGGAATTGAAAGCTTTTTTTCAGATACAGCAGTAAGTTCTATGGTAGCATTTTTGATAATTGCATTTGTAATAGGGATTGTTGTTTATCAGTTGACAAAAAATATTATTTTTTCTTCCTGCGTAGGAGGTGTTTTGGTAATAGGCGTAGCTGCAGTGTATTTTATAAAACCTACAGTATTTACCGGACTTATTCAGAAGTTTCTAAATTTATTTGCAATTGCAAACCACTTTGATAATTTTGTGGGTGGAATTTTTGATGTAACAGGAATTATTTATATGGTTTCTGTTGTTTGCATCTTTGTATTTCTGACTGTTCAGTGTATACAGAAACGCCGTTGGAGCTAGGAGGATGACATGAAAAAATTAAAAAAAATGGTAAATGCTCACAGAAATAAAAAAATGTTGAAACATGGCTCTTACAGCATTGCTATGACAGCGCTGATGATTGCCATTGTGGTAATTTTAAATTTGGTAATACAGGAAATTCCATCAAAATATAGGGAATTTGATTTGAGTAGTCAAAAGTTATATACCATCGGAGAGCAGACAGAAAAAATTCTGAGTAATTTAAAGAAGGATGTTAATCTTTACTATATTGCTCAAGATGGTACAGAGAGCAGCGATATTGAAAAATTATTGGAAAAATATGAAGAGGGAAGTAAACATATTAAAGTAGAAAAGAAAGATCCTGCAATTTATCCCAAATTTGCTTCTCAATACACTTCAGAAAAATTGAGCAATAACAGCATTATTGTAGAATGTGGAGAAAAAAATAAAGTTATAGATTATCAGGATATGTACGAAACAACTGTAAACTACCAGACTTATTCTCAACAGGTAACAGGATTTGATGGTGAAGGTCAGTTGACCAGTGCAATTAATTATGTAGTTTCTGAAGATATGCCTGTATTGTATACTTTGACAGGACATGACGAACTTTCTATGAGTGAGTCCATGAAGGAAACAATCCAGAAATCGAATATTGAAATTCGCGATTTAAATCTGCTTACAGAAGAAGCAGTGCCGGAAGATACAGAGTGTTTGTTTATTTTCTCTCCGAAAACCGATATTGCAGAAGATGAAGCAAAAAAAATTATTAGTTATCTGGAAAATGGTGGAAAGGCAATTATTTTATCCGATTATACAGAGATAGAAATGCCGAATTTCAATTCTGTACTGGAAAATTACGGTGTTCAGCCTGAAAATGGCATTATATTAGAAGGCGATCAGGATCATTATATAGCACAAAATCAGTATTATTTATTACCGAATATTGAAAGTCATGAAATTAATTCAAATTTATCTTCAAAGAGTAAATATGTGTTGACCGCATTATCCCCAGGGATTAAGAGCTTGGAAAACGTAAGAGATACGATAAAAATAGACAGCATTTTAACAACTTCTGACAGTGCTTATCAAAAAACTGACTTAGAAAATATGGAGACAACAGAAAAAGAGGATGGAGATTTGGAAGGACCATTTCCATTGGCAGTATCTATTACAGAAGAATTGAGTGAGGAGAAGACGACACAGATTGTATATTTTGCATCTAGCGCAATTTTTAATGACCAGATGAATGCAACTGTTTCCGGAGCAAACTATGAATTGCTTTCATCATCTCTTTCATGGCTGTGCGGAACAGAGGAAGACAGCAGTATTTCTATTCCAAGCAAATCTTATGATATGACAACATTAATGGTACCGGCCAGTGATGTTAGTTTTTGGAGTATTTTCGTAATCGCTGTTATGCCTGTAAGTATTCTGCTTGTTGGTTTTGGAATTTGGCTGAAAAGGAGAAAACAGTAGTATGAAAAACAAAAAAGGATTGATTGCGGGAATTGTAATACTTTTGGTTTTGATTGGTGTGTATGTAGGATTAAAAGTTGCAGGACCAGAGGAGGAAGAAAAACAGACAGAAGAAAAAGGTACAAACTATGCTTGGGCACAGATTCTGAAAGTAAGTTTCATGCAGCGTTTAACTGATACTTATGGTCCTATTCCATATAAGAGTATTAATTCTACTTCACTGACAGTGGCTTACGACTCTCAAGAGGATGTGTATCGTGCAATGTTTGATGATT
This sequence comes from uncultured Blautia sp., assembly GCA_900547685.1. Classification (GTDB taxonomy): domain Bacteria; phylum Bacillota; class Clostridia; order Lachnospirales; family Lachnospiraceae; genus Blautia. The sequence goes on from URHS01000078.1 coordinate 5,726, forward strand.
TGAATGCAGCTATAGAGGTTTTGACTTCTTACGTTCAGGCCAATCCGGGAGCTGCTCCGATGGCTAAGTATGATAATGTTTATGCTGGTAATTTCTCTCAATGGGTTAAATATGCCAATTCTTTGAAACTGCGTATGGCATTGCGTATTAGTAAGGCGTTGCCCGATTATGCTAGAGAACAGGCTGAAAGTGCTGTTAAGCATTCGCTCGGTGTAATAACTTCAAATTCAGATAATGCCAGCTATTATTATGAAAAAGGAAATCCAATCAATGTGATGTGGGATAGTTACGGTGATGCTCGTATGTGCGCCGATATTTTGTGCTACATGAACGGTTATAAAGATAAGCGCCTGGAGAAATATATGCAGAAGCATACAGGAGATTGGAGTACTGTAGAATATGCGGCAATTCCTTCAGGAGTGTATGTTGATTTGCAGACTAATACAAAAAAATATTCAGCTCCTAATATTATGAAGACCGACCGCTTGATGTGGATGAATGCAGCGGAAGTTGCTTTTTGTAGAGCTGAAGGCGGTTTATTAGGATGGAATGTTGGCGATGGTGGAAGTGTTGCTGATCCTGAAACTTTTTATAATCAAGGTATACAGCTTTCGTTTGAGCAGTGGAATGCTTCTGGGGTTGCCGATTATATTGAAGATGCTACTTCGGTTCCTGATAAATATGTTGATCCTGCAGGAAAGCATAGAACGATGGATGCACCTAGTACAATGACTGTCAAGTGGAGTGAATCTGCTAATGCTAGCGAAAAGCTGGAACGGATAATGATTCAGAAATGGATTGCATTGTATCCGCTGGGGCAGGAAGCTTGGAGTGAAATCAGACGTACAGGATTCCCTAAAGTATTTAGCTTGCCAAATCAGGCAAATGACAATATCGAAACGGTTCCAAATCGTTTGCCATTCTCTTACAATGAATATCTGAACAACAAGACTAATACAGAAAATGCTGTTGGATTGTTGGGTGGAGAAGATAA
>URHS01000079.1 GCA_900547685.1 uncultured Blautia sp.
ATCAGCATGAATAGCCAGTACTAATTTAGCTAAATATCGTTGATACAGTACACTAGTTTTACTTTACAGTGAAATAACAGAGAGATATAATTAAAACAGTTACTTTACGGCTTGAAATAGGGGGACGACATGAAAAAGTTTTTAGGCATAATTGGTGTTTTGATTATTGTATTTTCATTAAGTGGATGTGGAAAATCATCATTTGATGGTAGTAGAATAGGGAATGATAGTCAGTTTGTTATGGAGTACAGAATTTTTAATACTACGGACGAACAATCATTATTGCTGGACGCAGGAGATACCATTCGGGCGAAAGCAGTAGTTGACAGTGGGAGACTGTCAATAAAGATTCAAAAAGATAGTGATGCACCAATTTATGAAAACGATAATATAGTAACCTCTGAAAGTTTTGACGTTGAAATTCAAGAGAGTGGAACATATAAGATTACAGTTACAGGAGAAAAAACAAAAGGTAGTGTAAGTTTTGAAAAAGTTGCCGGAGAGGAAACAGAACGGAACGAAGTACAACAAGAAGTAAGTGAAAAGACGATTGATTTAAGTGAAGCATTTCAGGATATTAATGGCTGTGCTGTGATTTATTCGCCAGTACAAGAGGAATATTTATTTTTTAATGAAGATATGTGTAGACAAGAAGAATCACCTTATTCTACTTTTAAGATTATTTCAGCTTTATCAGGATTACAAAATGGTGTTATTGTTGATGAAACATCCACAATGGAATATGACGGAACGAACTATGGAAATTTAGACTGGAATGGGGATTTAACATTGGAGGAAGCATTTCAGAAATCATGTATATGGTATTTCCGAAAAGTAATAGATTCTGTTGGCAAAGATAAAATACAGGAAGAATTAAATGGATTACAGTATGGAAATTGCGATATTTCGGAGTGGAATGGTAGCAATATTAATCCTATGGAAATGCTGAATGGGTTTTGGTTGAATTCGTCGTTGAGAATTTCGCCGCTAGAACAAGTAGAAGTTTTGAGTAGGATATTTGAGGGATATAGCGATTACGATAGTAGAAATATAGAGATTTTGAAAAGAATAATGCTAGTGGAAGAAACAGATTCTCAGAAAATCTATGGAAAAACAGGAAGTGGGAATGGAGAAGCATGGTTCGTTGGTTTTTCTGAATCAGATGGAGAACGGAGATACTTTGCTATATTCTTAAATGATAGTGAACAAAGAGATCGGGTTTCTGGAAATAGAGCCAAAGAAATAGCTTTGGAGATTCTGAAATAAGTGGCTGTGCTTGTTGTGCTTTAGGAACTTTGAAAACCTTGTTTTTCTGCAAATATATTGCCTTATACTGAATAGGTGAAATGGATATTGATAATGCAGAGAATGTATGTTCTGAAAATCTCATTTTTTCGTGAGATCATCTTGATATATAATTAAATATATGCTATTCTGATTCAAGCCGATAACAAGTAGGGGATTGTTAGGAGAAATGATATGTCGGTATGCTATGATAAATTATGGAAAATGCTAATAGATAAAAGAATGAACCGAACAGATTTAAAAGATATGGCAGGAATTAGTTTTAATGTCTTAGCAAAGATGGGAAAAGAAGAAACGGTTTCGTTGGAGAGCTTGCATAAGATTTGTAAGGCATTAAATTGTAATATAGGAGATATTATGGAATTTTCAGATGATGAAGCCGATGCATAGTAACGGTTAATGGATTATTGAAATGAAGGAGGACATGCTATGCGAAGACCGTTAACGTGTGTTGAAATTTGTGCAGGAGTAGGTGGTCAGGCCCTTGGGCTTGCACTGGCCGGATTCACTCATGTTGCACTTGTTGAATATGAAGCAGATTATTGTAAAACTTTGAAATTAAATCGGCCTGAATGGAATGTAATATGTGCAGATGTGCATGATTTTGATGGGAGACCTTATCGGGGAGTGGATTTGTTGGCGGGCGGTGTGCCTTGTCCTCCTTTTTCTATTGCAGGTAAGCAGTTAGGAAAAGATGATGAACGAGATTTGTTCCCAGAAGCAATTCGATTGATTAAAGAAATAGAACCCAGAGCCGTAATGCTGGAAAATGTAAGAGGTTTTTTAGATGCAGGTTTTGATGAATATCGAAAACACATTCTTAAATCTATTGAAATGCTAGGATATGACGCACAAATTAAGTTGTTAAATGCTTCGGATTTTACTGTTCCGCAGCTTCGCCCTCGTGTAGTGATTGTTGCGATACGAAAAGATGAAAACATTTCTTTTTCATATCCAAAGGGAAAACCGGGATGTGCGCCTACTGTTGGTGAGACACTATATGATTTAATGGCAGAAAACAAATGGGAAGGGGCAAAACTCTGGGCGAAAAACGCAAATAAGATTGCACCAACTTTAGTAGGTGGTTCTAAAAAACATGGAGGGCCTGATCTTGGGCCAGTGAGAGCAAGAAAAGCGTGGGCTGAACTCGGAGTAGATGGACGAGGGGTGGCTAATACAGCACCAGAGCCGGATTTTGAGGGAATGCCCCGTCTGACTAGCAGAATGATGGCAAGGATACAGGGCTTTCCTGATACATGGACATTTGGGAAAAAGAAAACTGCTGCATGCCGGATGATTGGAAATGCGTTTCCACCGCCGGTAGCGCAAGCGGTAGGAGAAAAAATAAAGGAGTGTTTGGAATATGAATGCCTTAATAGCGAATGCGAGATTCCACTTTCACGAGCGGTTGTTTGAAACAAATACTTTGACATTGACTAAAGCAGGTGTGGCATCTAATGCAGATACCAGTAGCAGAGGTTCAAAAGCCATAGCGGGTAAAATTGTTGATATTTTGGTGGATGAGAATCATCATACAGTTAATACAGTTGATAAAATTTCTGGACAAACACTGGGAAAGCAGTTTGAATTATCGACAATGGAATTTTTGCAGGAAACATTTCCGCATTTACAAAATCTTCGCCCTGGTCAATGGTCGATATTACAGCTTGGCAATAATAACAGACTTAAAACCAGTGATTTTGAGCAATACGAGCATTTAGCATATTTGAGCGCATTGACAGCAGAAAATGCACAATTAGCGGCTGCATTGGGAAACGATTATCTTGTTGCGCCAGATGTGGTTATTTATCGAGATCTTTATGAAGATAAAGAAATTAATGCGGAGCAGTACATAGTTGATGATGAAATCAGTAGAATGGCAGATATTAGGAAGTCTAATGGTGGAAAGCCCCTACTTCATGCCAGTGTGTCGGCAAAATATACAATGCGGAGTGACAGGGCGCAGAACAGCCGTACGGAAGCGTTGAATCTGATTCGCAATAGAAAAGGGCATCTGCCACATATTGTTGTGGTAACAGCGGAACCGATGCCCAACCGATTAGCTTCATTAGCACTTGGAACTGGGGATATTGATTGCGTATATCACTTTGCGCTTTATGAATTGATTCGTGCGGTAAAGGAAGTTGGTTCTGAAGATGCTGTTGAAATTTTGGAAACACTTGTACAGGGGAAGCGGTTGAAAGATATTTCAGATTTACCGTTAGACTTGGCTGTATAGATTGTACTGTTAGATAGAAAATACTGAAGAAAGGATAAATAGGTATGAATCCGTCTCCACTACGTTATCCAGGGGGCAAATACAAGATGTATGAATATGTTGCCCAACTAATACAAGAAAATAACTGTAATACTTACATTGAGCCATTTTGTGGTGGAGCAGCAGTTGCTTTAGAGTTATTATTCGATGGTGTTGTAAAAAAAATTATTATAAATGATTATGATTACACAATTTACTGTTTTTGGGATAGTGTATTACATAGAACTGATGAATTTATTAAAATGGTTTTACAAGTAGATGTATCTATGGAGGAATGGTATAAACAGAAGGCTATTAGGGAAGATTTGGATAGTTACAATAGTCTGGAAATAGGTTTTTCAACTTTCTTTCTTAATCGTACTAACAGGTCGGGAATTATTGACAAAGCAGGGCCGATAGGAGGATTTTCGCAACAAGGTGATTATCCCATTAATTGTAGATTTAATAAAGAGCGGTTAGTAGCACAGATTAAAAAGATTGGCGAAAAAAGAGATTCTATTAAGGTTTACAATCTAGAAGCGTTAGATTTTATAGATGATGTTATATTGAAAACTCGAAAGGCATTTATTTTTTTTGATCCTCCCTACTATGGAAAGGGACCTGGGTTGTATACAAATTTTTATTGTCATGGAGACCATGCTAATTTGGCCCAAGCTATTTTAGAAAAATTAAAAAATAGGAAGTGGATTGTTACATATGACAATGTAAATGCTATTAAGAGTATGTATTCAAAAGTGAATAGTATTGAATTTGAATTGAAATATTCTCTACAAAGTAAGCGTTTCGGAAGTGAAGTAATGTTTTTTTCAAAACAAATCCATAGACCAGAACAAGAGCAAAAGTATATAAAGACTATACAAAGTGAGGAATTCTAAGATGGCAGGGAAAATTCAAAAGATAAAGATAGAAAAAATAATTAATTGGTCTGAAAATCCTCGGCATGCTATTGGAAATAATGAGATGGATACATTGCAAAAGTTATTTGATGTGGTCGGTACGCAGTATATGCTTAATTTGGCAGAAGATATACAAGAACATGGACTTTTGGGAAACCAGCAAATTGTTGTGGTTTATTCGGAAAGTATTAAAAAGTATGTGGTTTATGAAGGGAATAGAAGAGTAGCTGCTATAAAATTGTTAATGAATCCAGAAGGATTTAATTTCTTAGATAAAGCCACTATTGATAAAGCTAAAAGAATAGCCAAGAATGCAGATATTATAGATACAATAGAGTGCTATGTTACAGATGAAGATGAGGCCTTTTTCATTATGGAACGAGTACATTCTGGAGAAGATAAGGGGAGAGGAACAAAAGAATGGGGTGCAAGAGAAAAAGATACTTTTCAAGTACGACGCAATAATGTTAAAAATCTTTCATATTTGATTGATTTTTACGTTCGAAAGTATTATGACGGATTAGACATCACAACCATATTATCGTTTACAACTCTACAAAGAATATTTAATAATCGGGAGATACGAAAGACAATAGGTCTGGATATTACAAATGAGGATACATTCACTAGTGATAGAATAAAGTTAGTAATAGAAGCATCTAAATGGATTGTGAAAGAATCAGAAGAGTCCGGTGTTGCTGTGACACGATTGTTTAATAAAGCAAGAACTATAGAAGACAAGTTACTTCCGTGGATTCAAAAAAATATAAATGAAAATAATGCGGATAAATCTGATAAAACTGATGGTGCAGGTAAAGAAAAAGGGAACTCTGAGCAGAGTGATGTAGCGAAAGATTCTGGGAATGCCAATGATAATGGGCGACAGGACGAGACGGCTTATGGATACAATCTAGGTTCTGAAAAAACAGATACTCCTAAAACAGGCAATGAGAAAAAGGAAACAGAGGGAGAAAATAAGAATTCAAACAGAACGTCAAATACTAGTTCTGGAGGAAGTAAGAATTTACCATATTTTTTTCGTAACTGTTTAGGACCCCACTTTAGGTCCAGATGATTTTTTGTACAAAACAGAGA
>URHS01000080.1 GCA_900547685.1 uncultured Blautia sp.
AGCAGGCCGATGAGGGCTATGCAAAATTTATTTCAGAGAAATTTAAACAGGCTCTTAATCACGACTCTTGGCATGTTAAAACATATTATCAAACATTTACATACGGTATTGATATGATTTTAAAACAAATACATAACATCAGCTTGGTCCTATTATTAATTTGCTCATCTTGCATAGACACTAAAGTCGATTCTATATTTATCAATTTAGAGCATGCAGAGAGTAGCATAAACTATTCTTCTATATTTGAACGGGTTGAATATATTAATTTAGATGCAGGAGAAGAATGTTTATTATCAGGAATCAAAAAAATCTATTTTGATTCAGATACACTTATTTTTCAAGATTCTAAAAATGAGGGAGTTTTCGTTTTTAATTTAAAAGATCATAAACTGGTGAGTCACATCAATAGGATTGGTCAAGGGCCAGAAGAATATCATAAAGACAATGCAATAGCTGTTGATTCTACTTCGAATTTAATACATATCTATGTAATACATATCTATGATATGATGAATTTCAAAGTCAATGTTTATACCTATAAAGGAGAATATGCATATTCATATAAAATAGAATATTTTATGAGAGATTTTGCATGGATGGACAATCTGTTATTAATCATACAACCTTGTATAAATAAGGTGTATAAGAGAAACGGTGTTTGGCTTTACAAGCCGATCGAAAAACAAGAATCTTTGCTGTTAGAGCATGATGGAGATGATCAGTCTTTTGAATTTATGTCTACCTATATCGAACAATCAGAAAATAAAATTTACTATTACGATCGAAACGACGATTGCATCTATCTTATAAACAATAAATCCATTTCCAGACTTTACAAAATAGATTTGAAGCAGAAAGTGCCATTAGACATACGAACTGCATCAAATCAAAATCCCAAAGATTTAAATATGAAATCAATGATGTTTGATTTTGTTCCCTCTCCTCATTCTGTATTGTTATGCTATTTTATGTTTGGAGAAAAAGAGAATCCATATAGGTATGTTCTAATTAATTCGAAAACAAAAGAAACCATCATATTTAAAAAATTTATAAATGATATGGATGATATTCTTTTCGCTGACAATAAGATATTCTGTATTAATGATCAATCATGGTGTAGGCTCTCTCAACAATCCGAAGACAGTGAAACAGTACAGTTGCAAATTATGTATTTAAAGGATCAATTTGTTCATCATTAATAAAATGAGCAATAATCATGAAACATTATGGAACAATCAAGAGAATTCTATCGAACAGAATAGACATATTAACTCGCTGATGGTGAGATTTATCCGGTAAAATAAAGCAATTAACAGGAAAAAGAAAGGAGTTCCTGCCTACAGCCTCACAAACGTTAGCAGAAACTCCCGGACTTTCCCTCATTCAATAACAAATAAAGAAGGAGGTAACGGCAAAAGTAGTAAATTTGAAACAAACGACAAAAGGGTTAGAAATCACCCGTCTCGGGAAATGATACCGGGCGAAAGGTTCAAAAACAAACATAAGTCTATAAATTCCTAAAACAAAACGAAAATGGGAAAGAAATTTTTTGGCGTAATCGCTTTTGTTGCGATCGCCACCGCCGCCGGCTGGAACTACCAGCAAAATAAACAAAGTGTTGAATTGTCGGACTTGGCATTGGAGAATGTCGAGGCATTTATTTCAAATGAGAAAGTCTATTTTTTTTCATGATCAACAGAGAGTCTGGCTCCTTGTTTGTTGGGTCTTTATCACATTCGGTTGCCTTCCTGAGGAACAGAGGCTTACATCCGTTCCTGCCATAGAAGTAGACATAGCTTCAGATACAGAGTTGAAATTGTCAGAATACTTTGAGAATTTTCGAATGCTCAAGCTTCCGACGGATACTCTTATGGGGAAAATAGAGAACATTAAGTGTGAAAATAATAAAATTTATATCTCTGATGGACTAACTCTTTTTGCTTTCTCCGAAGAAGGAGAATTAGCCCTTTGCTTAGAGAAAAGAGGTGAAGCTCCAGATGAATATTCTGGGATTTCAGATTTTGTGATAGACGGTGAAAATATTATAATATTGGACAGGAATCAACAAAAAACAATAACGTATGATCATTCAGGAAATAGTATTTCAACATTTCATCTCAAGTACTATGCACAAGCTATTTCGCCGATAGTGAATAATACATTTTTTTTATATAACGGATTTGATACAAGTCACAAATTGCATCGGATTAAAAATTGGAAAGAAGATTCCGCATTTTTAGAAGTAGATAAAAACCAAACAGGATACTTGTTCATATTCGCTCATCACAATTTTTATCAAGATCATGATTCTATTTATTTTTTTCAACCGATCAATGATACTATTTACAAGTCTGTTGAAGGCGGAAATATGAATCCGTTCCTCCATATCGACTTTAAAGGGAAAAATATACCTACATCTTTTTTCAGTGATAAGAAATATGAAAACGTTAAAGATTTTTTCGACAATTTGAATAAAAGATCTTATGCCTATGGTATTTATAGTTTTATAAGGGATAAGCGATTCACGATGTTCGGTAGTTTCTATCAGAAAAATAAAAAATTGACATTATTCGACCATAAAAATAAATCATCGAATACTTTCGGTACAATTAAAGATGATGTTTATTTCAAGGGTTTGACGATCCCTATATCTCAATTTATTTATCATGCAAATAAGGATGGTTCTATCGTTGCTCCATTGGAAGCCTATTCTGTAGTTGAATGGCGAAATACATACACACCGTCTGAGCCATTCAGAAGTATAATCAATACAACAAAGGAAGATGATAATCCATTGCTTTTGATCTTCGATTTCAAACAGTAGAACCAATCACCATAAGTTTATAAATCCCTAAAAATAATAATAAAATGGGAAAGAAAATTATCGGCGTCATCTCTTTTGCTGCAATCGCCGCAGCGGCAGGCTGGAACTACCAGCAGAACAAACAGAATGTTGAACTCTCTGACTTAGCATTAGAGAATGTTGAGGCATTGGCTCGTAGAGAAGGTGGAAGTACAAAATATAAATATGTAATTCCAGGAAGTGATTCAAGTGTAAACTACGTGTGTTCTGGTGCCGGAGATAAGTCCTTCTTCTTCTTAATGAATTTAGTTGACAATGAAAAATAAATTATTTATATTATTGGTCTTGTTTGGCATAACAGCTTGTACTTCTATAAAGAAGGAAGAACAAGCTATAACGAAAATTATTTTTTCTGAAACAAGTTCTTCTCTAAACCAATCAAATCTATTAGAAAACAAAAAATATGTACAGCTTGAAACGACTGATGAATGTCTGTTCTCAGAAATCACACAGTTTAGTTGTACTTCAAAAGAATTATTTATATTTGATATCTATACACAAAGCGTTTATGTTTTTGATTATACCGGAAAATTCTTAAGAAAGATACATAAAACAGGACAGGGGCCGGGAGAATATTCAATGATAACATCTATGTTAATCGATGAAGAAAGCAATCTGATATCACTTGTGGATTTAGGGCAAAAAATATTATCTTATGATCTAAATTCATTTGTGTTTATCGACGATATACATATAGAAACCACCTCGATTGAAAAGGCTGATAAAGACAATTTTGTCAGTTATAATTCACTTTCAACGCATATTGGAAACAAGGACTATAAATATCATGTTCTAACATGCAACAAAAACGGACAAATCGAGCAGAAGTTTCTACCGATTGAATTTGAAAGTGGATATACGATGCGGCCTATTCATCGATTCTATAGATCAGAAGGTGAATTATTTATCTATTTGCCTTTTACTTCTGACATTTACAAAATCACACCAGATTCATGTTTCCGTTATTATGACGTGAAATATGAGAACCTATCTTTTCCATCGTTAGAGTATTTGAAATCTATAGATAAACAAGGGGATAATTATATAAAAAAATTATATACAGACAATTATGTTTATTCTGTGCAAATATTTGAAAATAAGAAGTTTGTAACTTCTCAGTTTAGCGTCGGAGAGAGGAGATATATCGGAATATATGACAAGGACAAAAAAGAAGGGTATTATTATCTTAAAACAGAAAAAAATAGTCCTAAATCAATTGAAAAAGTTGACTATTTACAAATTATCGGAACGAATAAAGAGAACTTCATTTCTGTATTAAAATTAGATACGGATTGCAAGACTGAATATATGGATAATGAATTGCAACAAATCATATCAAGAAGGGCTGAAGAAAATAATCCTATTCTTCTTTTCTTTAATCTAAAAAGCAGTCAATAGTATGGATAGATGCGTTCTACATACAAGGACTTCAATCAAAAAACTATAATGTTGACAAATTGTTCATTCTGCCTATGAAAACATGCTTCTTATTCATGATATTAAGTATTCTGACCTCTTGTGCTATACAAAAGACAAAAGGTGTCAGCTTGGAACAAGCCTTGTCTATGGCCGGAGAAAATCGGTCGGAATTGGAAAAGGTGCTCGAATATTACAAAAATGACAGCTTAAAGTTGGAAGCAGCCCGGTTTTTGATCCGGAATATGCCGTTCCATTTTTCACGGATGGAATATTTCGTATCGCCCGAAGGCGAACGATATGTACCCGACATCCGGAATTTCACGGACAACCAAGCCGTAAAAAGGCATTGCGGCTCTTTACAAGAAAAGGGATATACGATCAGGAAAGAGATCGTTTACGACATCAAGGCCTTACATAGTGATTATCTGATCCGAAATATAGACTTGGCTTTTCAAGCTTGGCAAAAACCTTGGGCTAAAGATATTTCGTTTGAGGGATTTTGCCGTTACATACTTCCCTACCGGGCAGAAGTGGAACCGGCATCCGATATGAGACAGGAATTAATGGAATATTACCTGCCATTGATAGATTCCGGGAAAGCCCGAAATGCTTTCGAAGCCTGTATGATCATAAACAAACAGTTTATAAACGATTTAAAATAAACACATAGCGAAAAAGTAAATTTGAGCAAAGCGTAGCGAATTGGCTGAAACAGCGTTCGTTACGCTTTGTTTTTCTATGGAGCAGAGCCAACGGAAAGCCAGTGCGAAGCCAAACGGCGCAAGAGTTCAGTTACCACCTCATTACTCCCGTAACGGGTGCGGATTTCTTGCTAAAAGGTTCTTTTTCTGCGATTTGCGTAGATTTGCATAGCAGTCGGTAACTCACTGTAACTTAATTTTGTAACCAAAAAAAGGAGTGAGTTATGCGTAGTACATTCAAGGTCTTATTTTACGTGAAGAAAGGCAGCGAGAAGCCCAACGGCAACCTGCCTTTGATGTGCCGTATCACAGTGGACGGCGAGATTAAACAGTTCAGTTGCAAGATGGACGTTCCTCCACGCTTGTGGGACGTGAAGAACAACCGTGCTTCGGGCAAGAGTATCGAAGCGCAGAAAATCAACCTTGCGGTAGATAAAATCCGTGTGGAGGTAAACCGCCGCTATCAAGAACTGATGCAGACGGACGGTTATGTTACCGCCGCCAAACTCAAAGACGCCTATCTCGGTA
>URHS01000081.1 GCA_900547685.1 uncultured Blautia sp.
ACAGGTGGCTCTCGCCACACCGGACTGGCGGCTCCGCCGCACCATAATATTCAGTAATGCATACTCGCCTAATTTAGCGGTAGATATTCATATTAATGCAGGTGGCGGTAATGGATTTGAAATATTTTATACATTAAAAGGAGGGAAAGGAAAGATACTCGCTTTGAATATTGAAGCAGAAGTAATAGCATTAGGACAAAATTCACGTGGAATTAAGATAAAAGAAAACGTGAATGGCAAAGATTATTATGCATTTATTAGAGATACCATTTGTCCTGCTGTTATTTGTGAATTAGGATTTATGGATAACCGAAATGATTTAAATGGTTTTGACGAAAAACATGAGCAAAAAAAATTTGGTGAAGCTTATGCAAAAGGAATTTTAAAAACCTTAGGGGTTTCAGAAAACGCTAGTGGTGGGAGATATGTTGTCAGAATTACAGCCAATGCTTTAAATGTTCGTTCGGGACCTGGTACAAGTTATAAAATTAACACTGTAGTAAAGAAAAATGAAGCTTTTACAATTATGGAGGAAAAAAATGGATGGGGAAAACTAAAGTCGGGTGCAGGATGGATTTATCTGAAATACACAAAAAGAGTATAGAAATAAATGTAATGATTCAGCCGAAATGCTTATTTTTAACTATACAATAGAGAAGGAAATAAGCTCGTCAAAAGGCGAGCTTATTTTAGAATGTTTGTTTATAGCGAATTGTTGAATAATGTTTTCAGGACAGCCCTATAAAACTTTCAAAAATTTGTAATAGAAATATTTAATTTTGGATAATTCCTTGAGAAAAGTTTTTCTTGATTTACAGTAAATAAAACGTAAAGTACGGACCTGTCGTTTGGTGGGTTTTTTATTTCCGAAATAAAGTTCTTCTGCTTCATTACATAGTTTTTTAAAGTCATTTTTTCTGCCCTCAGGCAGATGATTTGTAAATTTTTCTTTCCAGTCATAAGCAGATAAATCTTTTTCGGATATGCTGAATTCTGTTTGCCATAGTTTTAAAAGATTTTGATAAAGCAGAAAATAAGCTTTTGTGCGGTTGTGGGCAAAATGTCCTATTCTTTTTTGAAACAAAATTTGATAACGCAAAGTAAATAGAAACAGAATAATACAAGGAACTAGTAAGAATCTAAAAACAAAAAGGAAATTGAAACCATTAAAATTATCAGGTTCTGATTTTTCTGTAGTAGAAATTTTTTGGTTTTCGGACACATTCTTGTTTTCTGGTGAGTCAGGTTTTGGTTTTTCAATATCTTCAGCAAGAGGTACTTCTGTTTCCGGTACGTCATTTTCTAATGTATTTATGGATATATTTTCAGTTTCACTGGCAGATCTGGGAGGAGTGACTTCTACCGGAACCCAGATACCGTTTCCAATATAAATTTCAGTCCACGCATGGGCAGAACTGTCTTTTACATTACAAGTGAAATTTTTGTTATCTTTCTGATGAAAATCTTCAGGTTGTACTACATAACCGGAGACATATCTGGCAGGAATCCCATACATACGAAATAATAGAGTACCTGCGGTAGCAAAATGTATGCAAAATCCTTGGTGTTGTTGATATAAAAATTCATCTAAAAAGTTGCTGTTTGAAGATACCGGGGCAAGCGAAAGGCTATAAGATGCCTTGGATTTTAGAAAACCTTGTATTTCTTCTGCCGCCTTTTGGATAGTATCAAAATCAGGATTTTCATTTATGGTAGTATAAACAGGAAGTTCCGAAATCTCTATTTGCAATCTGGAAAAAACTTCTGAGTTGTCATCCATGTATTCTTGCCGTACATAATTTTCATAATTTTTATTGAGAGATTGATATTTTTTTGATATATCACTTTCAGAAGTAAAAAGTATGGAAGCTGATGTAAGGGAAAGTGGATAACAGGAAAGCTTAGAAGGCATAGAAAACTTATTTTCTATTGCGTAGGTATCATTAAAAACAGTATTTGGGGATAATTTTACACCATAAGGAAAATAAGTAAAATTCTGTGTGAATTTAGGCGCCACAGAAAGGGAGATAATTTTATCCGGTGCAATTTCTTTTCCCATTGCGTAGGGAAGGGAAAAGAAATTTTGAATTTTATCATCAGAAAGTTTATTCTTTTTGCAAAAGTTATCCCATGAGTCTGAAGTTGGTGCTTTCCATGTAGCTTCGTTATACTTCTGTCCCACAAATCCTCGCAAATATAAGGGAGAGGAAGGTTTTTCTTTACAAGTTATTTCGAACATGGTTTGTCTGCTGTATACCGGGGCACGGTTGCTTAAAGTCTGTAATTTGCCAGAACTTTCTTGCTCAAAAGAAAAAAATGGTTTTGAAGATGTTTGTTCGCCATTTTTTGACTGTGGGAAAAAATTTTCAATGAAATTATTAGTTACTTCATTGACGGCATGGTGAACAGCGTTGTTATATTTAAAAAGTTCAGGGGCAAAATGCGGAATAAAAAACCGTATACACATAAAATATAACCCCAAAGCAAGAATAAGAACTACTGGTTTTGTAGAATACCAGAAGAGGCAGGTGCCGATAATACATCCTACGGAAAAATAGGATGGCGAAATACCTAAGAAAAAATTCAAAATAATAGGAAGACTTAACAATATAAAAAATAAGGTTGATTTTTTGTATTGTAACAACAAAGCAAGTAAAATCAAAAACAGGTAGGTGACAGCAAGAAACAGGAAATTCAGATCTGTCTTTTTTGCGGTTGACGTAGAAGCTGTAAAGTATTCCTCTTGAAAAAGTATTTGAAGTCTATGTAAAAAAGAATTTCCTTGCAAAAAAAAGCGTTTTCTGTATAAATAAAGAATAAAAGCATAGGGGAGTACAGAAGCAAGGAAACGGACAGGGATTATTTTTATTTTTTGTAAAATTGTTAAAAAAAAGGAAAATAACCCTAGAATTAGCACAATTCTGTAATTTGGAGCATCAGAAGAAACCATGAGCAAAAGACTGGAATAGATACCCAGAGAGAAGGAAAAAAGAGTAAAGAAGGAATAAAAAGAGCAAGATACTCCCAGGGTATATTTTTCTTCTGGTAAAATTATGGAAATTGGAGGTTTGTCTTTTTTCTTCATGATTGTCTCCTTTATAAAATAAGTGTGTTGTTTTTTAAAGTTTCTGTGGTATTAATTGAACAGTCTAAAATAAGTTGTTGATTTTGATAAATCTGTAAATCTGTATTTAAGAGAAATGTTGTAAAATAGGTATCACAAGGGTAGGTATAAGAGTACAGATCATACAGATTTTCCTTTGAATTCGTGATTGTTTCATACAATAATTGATGTAGGAAATAAAGGTAGTCTTCTTCATTTCTAACAGGAATACGAAGAAGAGTATTTTCTTTTTCATTATACCATAGGACAAAATGGTTACAGCCATAATATAAGAAGGAATAGGAAAGAGAGGCTGCATATTGCAAAAAAGTACTGTATTTTTCAGGGGAAGGTTTTTTATCAGAATTTCCTTTTTCTAAAAAAAGGAGTACAGGAAATCCTTTTGGTCTGCCTGCTTCTTTTACTAATAGCCGGTCTGTACGAGCACTGAGTTTCCAATGTATTTGTCTTAGTTTGTCTCCCGGAAGGAATTCCCGTATATCGTTTGTATGGTGAGAACCTGTACCGGAAACAATTTCTTCAAATCCATCACATTCTGCTGAAAAAAATCGTATTCCCTCACTGAGTTGGATAGGAATTACAAAGGGGGACGGATAAAAAAGAATATCGGCTTTTGTATTGGAGGTTATGGACAGACTTAGTAAATGTGTAAAACTGTATATTCGGATTTTGTCTGTTTGCAAGTGGAATTTTCCATAATAATGATTACTGATATTGCCGGAGAAAATACTGGTTTTTTTTGCGTTTAAGGAAAAGCAGTAATCAGGCAGTGAAATTTTATTTTGAGAGGTATCGGTAAAGTGCCACTTCAGTCGAAGATAAGGCATAGGAAAAATTCCGGTATTTTGTGCCTGAAAAGTAAATTCTAAAAGATTGCTTGATTCGTTGTCATTAATGAGAATAGCAGGCAATTCCAGTTTTATATGTTTGCGGTTGTATAGAAGAACTATAAGTTCCAGTACGCTATCTATGAAGAGAAAGAAAAATAAAGCGCAGGCAGATGTACTTTGATATAAAATTGCAAGATAAAGAGATAAAATAAGCAATAAAAAAGTCATTAAATTAAAAAACATAAAACATCCTTTCTTGTTGATTTTAATGTCTGTTTCGTACAGATGGAGAAGGTGTGGCAGCTAAAATTTCTTTCAAAATAGACTGTGCAGATACTTTACTTATGCGTGCTTTGGAGCTGACAATAATACGATGCGTACATACATCACAAAAAATACTGTGTACATCTTCCGGTCGTACATAATTAAATCCATGTAAAAATGCTCTTGCCTGAGCCATTCGCGTTAGAGCTAATGTACCTCTTGGACTTATCCCCAGTTCAATTAAATGATGATTTCGGGTAGCATGGATAAGAGATACAATATATTCGTAGATAGCATCGTGAATAAAAATATTTTGGCATAGTTTTTGGAGATGTATGAGTTGCCTGGCAGTTAAAACAGGTTCTACAGTTTCAATGGTGTTTTCTGCTAATCTGCCTTTTAAAATGGCAATTTCTTGTTTTTTTTCAGGATAGCCAATTTGCAGACAAACGCTGAAACGGTCTACTTGAGATTGAGGAAGAAGCTGTGTCCCTGCAGAACCGGCAGGATTTTGTGTAGCAATTACAATAAAAGGTTTAAGTAAAGGATGGGTAATGCCATCAACACTGACCTGTCCCTCCTCCATAACTTCCAAAAGAGCAGACTGTGTTTTGGGAGAAGTACGATTGATTTCATCTCCTAAAAATAGGTTACACATGACTGCGCCTGGTTGATAGTAAAATTCATTTGTTTCTTTTTTATACATGGTAAAACCTGTTAAGTCTGCCGGAAGAACATCCGGTGTAAAGGTTAAACGATTTTCTTTTAAATTCAGCGCTTTTGCAAAGGCCAGTGCCATAGTAGTTTTTCCTACACCGGGGACATCTTCCAGTAAAATATGGCCGTTACTTAAAATGGCCATCATGATTTTTTCTATACATTTATCTTTTCCGATTACGGCTTTTTGTACTTCCTGAATTACTTTATATGCAAGAGCAGCGTTTGCGTCCATAAAAAATCCTCCTATACGAAATATATATAATTATATCATAATACTGTAAAATAGTCAGTCTATTTATAGTTAAAATAAAATAAGTAAAAAATTATTGGTGTCAGTGATACATATAGGCTTTATTTTGGAAAAGAAATAAGTAAATATTGAAAAAAGCATTTTAACATGGATATTTTTATTGATATATATAAATTTTCTATATTTTCATGTACTCTTGTACTTTAAGATACTAAAATTTATTGACAAATAAAAAAAACAGTTATATGATAAATGTAATTTTAGATACTGAGGTAAGATTGTAAGAGTACAAAGAGCAG
>URHS01000082.1 GCA_900547685.1 uncultured Blautia sp.
ATGTCTTTACAGATTGCAACCTTGCATTTTAATTCCGCATTTTCTATATACTCTGCAATGTTGCACCCTTAATTTATTCCGGCTTAACTTTATCTAAATCCCAATACCAGGAATTACCGATTCGTCTTGCCTTAATTCCAAGTTCCTTTTTTGCATTTTCCAGTGTTCTTTTAGAAATATTCAAATCTTCTGCCATATCAAAGATTTCACTGCTTTGCACAGAAGTTGATGTTTCTGCCAGTTCCCTCAGCATCTTTTTTGCCTGTTCCAGTTTATTTACCTTTGGAGCAATTCCACCAAGCACCTCATCTGCTGTGATTTCATAGTCACCTACCCACTCAAATCCTGTTTCTGTCAGGCGAAATGCTTTGGAATGTCCAAATGCTGCCAGATTATTTTTAATCTGAACCACTGCTCTTAAATCCGGTTCTCCCTCTATTCTTCCTACCAGCAATACGCTTCTGGCTACTGCAAAAAAGTCAATCGAACCCATTCCTCTATATGCAGCTTTGTTTCCACCAGCTTTATTCATGTGTCCAATCAATAAGATTGCACATTTATATTTTTCTGCCAATAAGCTCAATTTCTTCGTCATGTCCCTTGCTTCATTTGCCCGGTTCATATCCATTGTTCCACCAAGATATGCCTGGATCGGATCTAAAATAAACACCTTGGCACCTGTCTGTTTAATGGCAGCTTCCAGTCTTTCATCAATCATGGAAAGTGATTTTTCTGTTTCATCTATAACCATGATTCTTTCACAGACCGCTTCTGCCAGTTCTAATCTGGGTTTTACCGTATCTGCCAGTCCATCTTCTGCTGTCTGATAAATAATATTTACTGGTTCTGTTACCTTCATATCGTTGTCCAATCCTTCTCCTTTAGACAATTTTGCTGCGATATTTAACACCAACGTAGTTTTTCCATCGCCGGGATCTCCCTGAATAATTGTTAATTTTCCATAAGGAATAAACGGATACCAGAGCCAGTCCACTGTCTGGGACTGGACATCTGACATCTTTATCATTTTCAATTCTGCTTTATTGTCATTTTTCTGTTGCATAAGTTCCTCCATTTTCCAAACTGTTCTCATCAATTGTCTGTTGTTCTCTGGAAGAATCCCTGCTATAATCAACTTGTCTAGGGTTGACATTTGCGGATTCGTCCTCATTTGTCACATTGCTCCGGTTGTTCGTACTTCCGGAGCTTTTTACATTTTCATCATCCAGCATATCTGCCACCACCTTTTGCTGATCTGGATATAAGTGACCATAAGTATTCAATGTAATACGAATGTCTGTATGTCCAAATCTTTCTTTAATCATCAATGGCTGTACACCTTTATTAATCAGAAATGCCGCATGACTGTGACGAATGTCGTGTACTCTTATTTTTTTCACTCCGGTCTTTTGAACCACCTGTTTTAACTTATGCTGTACTGCTTCATGAACCATTTGGAAAATCCGTTCATCTTCAGGTAATTCATACAATTTACCAATATAATCCTGAATCTCTTTTTTGAGAAATTCTGGAATGGAAATTGTGCGGTTAGATTCTTCTGTTTTAGGAGAAGTAATTACATCTTTTCCATGCATACGGTAGTAAGTTTTATTGATATGAAGTAGATTTCTTTCAAAATCAATGTCCGCAGGTGTAATGCTGAGTGCTTCGCCCTCTCTTGCTCCTGTCCAGAATAATAATTCAAACAATACATAATATTTGCTTCCCGGTTCTATTCCGGTCATAAACTGTCGGTATTCTTCAATCGTCCAGAATTTCATTTTCTTTTTTGAAGTCTTTCCCATGCGTTTTACCTTGTCACAGGGATTGTCTGCCAAATTGTAGATATTCTTCGCATGATTGAACAATGCCGTCATCTGATTCTGTATTGTTTTCAGGTAATCATCTGAATATCCTTTTTCAATAATCGTATTCTGCCACTGAATAATTTCTGCAGGTGTAATACTGTTCATTGGTCTGTCCTTAAAATACGGTAACAACTGAGCATTCATCGTATCTCTTTTGTTCTTAATACTTCTATCCTTCAATGACTGAGCCTTGTCTCGGAAGTAAACTTCTACAAACTCTCCCATTGTCATATCCATATCCGCTTTCGCTGTTCTTTTATACTCCGACTCGAAATTTAACGCTTCTTTCTTGGTACGGAACCCTCTTTTTACTTTTCTCTTTTTGGCACCTGTCCAGTCCTCGTAGTAAAATGAAACATACCAGGTTCCTCTTTCTTCATCTTTGTATGCTGCCATACTTTCTCACCCCCTTACATTACGATCTGGGAATATCCATAAAATTTCTTTTCCCAGAATGCCCTCGGTATTTTGCCTGCAACGGTCACATATCCCTGATCTGCAAGCTCTTTGTTCAATTTACGAAGTAGTTTATAAGCATATCCAAGTGAAATTCCCATGCTTTCAGCCACTTCTTCTGCTGTAATCATATAGTTCTGTTTCTGCATATCATTTCCTCCTTATCTATATTTATCATTTTCACTGATACTATATCATTTTAAATAATCATTGTCAATAATTTTTATCTGTATTAATGATATTTTTCCATATTGTTGATTTTTATCATTTATGATATACTAATTATAGTTTTGAGGAGGTGTCTATCATGCAGGAATCATCTATTTCAGAGAAAATAAAAGAGCTACGAACTGATCTGAAAATGAATCAGAAAAACTTTTCCGCAGCCATTGGGATAAGGCAATCAACTTTATCTAGTTATGAAAACGGTGTGGTTACTCCATCTAACGAGGTATTATTGACCATTGCTCAAAAATTTCATGTCTCACTGGACTGGTTGTTTGGATTATCTGAAAACAAAATACAAATTTCTACCCTGAGCGATATCATTTTGGTTCTGCTCCAGATGAATGAATCAAATGAATTACGCTATGAACTGGACATAAATAATAAACTTCCCGGAGACATAGAAACAGAAAGTCAGAGATGGTATGCCGGACTTCGCTTTTATGGAAATGATCCGGAACATTCTTTAAATGCGGATATGTGTAATTTTCTTGCAGACCTGCAAGAGAACAGAGAAAGTCTGGAATCTTATTTCACAGGCAAGGATATGTACGATATGTGGAAAAAACAGACGCTGGAATACTACACAGCGAAACCTGTCACACATAAAGAATTTGAAGAACTGGATTTTGAAACACGAATTCGTAAACGAGATGAACTTTTAGCAAAGAAATTTTCCAATAACGAATAAAAATAGTATCATAACAGTATCACAGGCAGATATGCGAAGAAAATAAAAATCTTCCCATACCTGCCTGTTTTAATTTATTCGCTATTCTTTATAGCTGTATTCTAATCTTTTATGCAACAGAAAAACCCCGGAAACCTTACGGTTCCGGGGTATCTTACGCTTGGACACAATGTATCTTTCGATACTCTATATTTTATTCTAATTACTCGATGATTGTAGCAACACGACCTGATCCTACAGTTCTACCACCTTCACGTTTGTGAGGTTCTTAAAATCTCATTATTTTCTGTGATTTTCGTGTCCTTATTGTCCTGTATTGCCAATTTTCCGAGTTATATTTTTATTCTCTTTACTTTTTAGTATCAAAATGGTATCACAGCTCCATTTTTATGCACTAGCAACTTTCCGGTTGCGGATTCCTGTCCTGACTGTTATAATCGAAACATGGGTGCTACCATAACGGTAGGCGGTTAGTCCTTCAACAGAGGGACTGTGACCCTCTGATTACATAGAAACCCGAACGGGAATCCACTGGAAAGGAGGGCTAAGCCATGAGTATTGTTGACTTCATAGCTGTGGTTAGCTTCGGCTTAACCTGCTTTGGTCTTGGATATACCTTTGGCAAGGATAATAATAAGCCACAAAAATAGCCGCCCAAGCCTGGTAAACTGAAGCGGCAATTTTTGTCACATCATATATCGGACTAACCGTCTATCGGTAGCACTCTTTTTCTATAATCATATTATCACGCATCTATGAAAATGTCAAAATCTTTCTTTTCTTATGGACACATCCATATCTTCAAGAATCTGTATTGCCCTTTCTGCTTCGTCCGTTTCCACAAACACATCCACGCCATATATCCCAAATCCAGACATACCATGCATAGCAACATTGGCACTCGCTTCCTGTGAAAAAGCAGTAATTCCATGTTCTTTAAATAATTCTATGATCTTTCCTGCTTCTACTATATCTTTAGCATTATAGATTTTCGTACAACTTGTCGTTGTTTTTGAACTCGTTCTCTCTTTAACCGCATTTCGGCGTCTATTCTGGTTTAAATATGATAATATTCTGAGAACAATAAATGCTACAATTGTAATTCCTCCCAAAAAAGACAAAGCAAAGTATATTATTTGCTTTTCGCTTGCCCCCATTCTTCTCAGGCAAATACCATAAAATACTGAGAAAATTCCTGCACAAATCACACTGGTAAGGAAATCTCTCCATAATGCCTCTCTCGCAGATAAACCTTTATCCCAGATACCATTATGTACCATGATAAACGCATATACAATTCCACCTACCAAGGCAATAAGCGTTTCTCCTAATACAAATCGAAGGTTTACTGTCAATAAAAGTTGTATGATAATAACTCCAATACTAATCAGGAACATAGAAGCAAAAGCAAGATTTCCAGCTTTTAAAGCTTTTTGTTTTACCCAATTCTCATAATCAGCTACTTTGTCTAATGTTTCTTTCATCTCTTTATTCATAGTCTGGCTCCTTTCTCCATCCAGGAGCTCTTTCATTTCAATCTCGTAATATTCAGCAATTTCAACAAGCATACTGAGATCCGGCATATTTGTCCCCGTCTCCCTTAATTAAAGATATTGTTGGGTAAAAAAGAAAGGTCAGTCTATTTTGCCGATGAAGCGGTAGTAGATTTCTACTTCCTGCTCACGGCTTCCGTCCT
>URHS01000083.1 GCA_900547685.1 uncultured Blautia sp.
TTAATACCGTCCCCGGGGATAAATACTGCGGTTCTTTTACAGGGGTGTTTTCTGCATAACCACAATGGGGGCAGACAGCATAACCCTCTTCATATTTATTAAAACACGAAAGACATAATTTCATATCAGCGTCCTTCCTTTACTTCATACGTTGCTTGTCTCTTTAATCCAAAACAAATTAACAGTGGGGGAACCAATTTATTCTTCCTTTTCCCCCTCCATTGTTAGCTTTCTGATATATTCTTCCAGACCTGAGAAGTCTCCATTTACCTCAACAAATGCTTGTAAAACATTTTTGTTTATTGGTAAATGATGATCGCTCTGGACAGTAAGATAATCCTGAGAAGTTTCTGATAGAAAGTAATATAACAATCGAACCGCAGCAATATATTCTTCTTCCTTTGCATCTGCATTGATGCTCCACAAATTTGTAAATTTTCCAGCCATTCCTTCTGTATCTTCCGGCATTTCCAGAGAATAAATCCCCGGCATATCACTCTGTACCTGTTTATAATCTTCCACCATTCCTAAATAGGCACTTACCTCTTGATCTGTAAATTCTTTATAACTTCCTTGCTTTACCATACTATTTTCACTTTCATTAAGTGAATTAACATATAGAATCGGTATTTCAAATGTAAGAGGTAATTGCTTTTCAGAAGGGAAATACGATAAATATTGGTCCAAGAAATAATAATTGTTAGGATCCAAAGAAGAAAAAACAATTAAATCATTTAGGCTTGCAAGCATTTCATAATCCTCCCTCTTCAAACATGAACTATCGAAAAGGACAGGCCCATTCCCTTCTATCAATGAAGTTCTCAATTTTTCTTCATACGAATTTTCCGCAATAGCTTCCACTTCAATGCTAATACTTTCATTATTCCTTAAATATTCATCCGCCATATTCTGAATCAGCTGTTGAACCTCTTCTTTTGTTTCTCCCTCCTTATAGGGTACCCATATTGACAAAAGTGCCTGTTTAAGAACTGTCTCTTTACTTAAAGTCTGATATTGAAAAGCGCAGAAAATACCACTTGATACAATAAGTAACATGAGAACCGCTATTCGCATTAGTCTGCGCCTTTTCCTGAATTTAATTTCCTTTTTTTCATCTCTTACCTCTTTTTCAGACTGTAATGCTTTTGAAAATTGAGTCACATTCTGAAAACGGATTTCCGGCTGAATTGCCATTGCACGCATTACTGCGCTATTAAGATAGGATGGTACATTAGGATTAAGTTTCTCTGGTATTTCTACATTATCCTCAACTTTACGGTTAATCGACTCGTCCGGTTTAATACCGGTCAACATTTCATATAAAACAGCTCCAACAGCATAAATATCTGTATAAGGACCCTGTTTGCTTTTAGACTGATATTGCTCTGCCGGAGCATAGCCAGGCGTTATAATTATAGTACGCGTCTTCTCTGTGTCACTGTCTGAAAAACGGGCCGCGCCAAAATCTATTACTTTTATGGTACCGTCCTTACATATAAATATATTGGCCGGTTTGATATCTCTATGAACAATATGAGCGGCATGGGTTGCCTTCAATGCACTTAATACCGCCTGTGTTATTTGCAATGCCGTTTCTACACTGATCACTTTTCCCTTTTTCCTATTCACCGTCATAAACACCTTTAAATTACAGCCTTCCAGATACTCCATGACAAAATAGGCCGTACCATTCATTTCAAAAAAATCAAATACATGTACAATATTAGGATGATTATTAAATTTTGCCAGATTTCTGGCTTCCGCAAGAAATTCCTGCTTTCCTTTTACAAATGCAGACATATTTTTCTTATCATAAACATTTACCTGCATTTCTCCCGGCATACGATTCAAAAAAGCAGTCGGATAGTATTCTTTAATTGCGACTATTTTTTCTAAGTTTTTATCCCATGCCCTATAAATAACTCCAAAACCGCCAAAGCCAATAACTGTCCCTATTACATATTTTTCTGCTAATACCATTCCCGGATACAAATGGTAAACTTCTTTAGGTTTTGTTCCTCTTATATAGCCACAATGCGGACAGACTTGAAATTCTTCATCATATTCCTGCATACAGTTTAAACAACGCACCATATTCTTCTATCTCCACTTTATCTTTCCTGTTCTAAAAGCAAAATAACACTTACATTATCCTGATTTTTCTCTTTTTCAATTGACTTGTTCAACGCAAATTCTACGAAATCCCTTGCAGCTTTTTCGATATTTTCTTCTCTACATTCCTTCAATTGTCCAGCAATCTCTTCCTCTGACAAACTTTTATATAATCCATCACTGCAAATAAGAATCTTATCTCCCGGCAGCAAGTTTAAAGCTTCCTCGCAGCTGCATCCAACCACCTTTAACCCGCCCATACCAATATAGCTTATCAGTGCATCGGCATATTTCATTTCCTTTTTATATTCTTCTTCATCTATAGTACCATTTTGTAATGAACGCTTCAGAGTCATACCATAATTTTGATCTTCCGTTAACAATGCAATTTCATTTCCCCGCATCAGATATATTCTGCTATCTCCAACCGATATATAATACAGTTTATGGTTTTTAATAATTACAGCTGCCAACGTTGTTCCAGCTGCTATTTTTTCTCCGTTTTCATCTTGCATTTCATATACACTTTGATCAATTTTTATTACTTCATTAAACAGAAAACCATTAATATCATTCAAATTATTTTCTTCATAATCATTACGCAATATCTGGACAGAAAGTTTACTCGCCAATTCTCCGCCGTTTAAGCCACCCATCCCATCACAAATAACAGCCAATATACTGTCATCTTTTTGCCTTATCTCCATACAATCCTGTTGGGTTTTTCGTGTTCCCAGTATCTGATGCATAGCATATTTTCTTTCTTCAATAGCTACTGTGTCATCGGTAATGGTATCAACTAAATAATCTTCATTTATAAAAAAATCTAAAATTTCATTTTTTTTCATTGCGAACTCCTAAATAAAGTACACAGTCTGTTTTAGGAAATTGAATAATGCATCCTGGATTGACTTGAAAGTCACTCATTATATAAAATTTACTATCTACTAATATACCGTTTGTCGAACAGTCCCTCCCTACAAACAGTTCAGCTTTACTATCAAAAGTAATTTCAAAATGCTTTCTGCTCACCTCATTATAGGCAATCACGATATGACATCTATTTGAATCTCTTCCTACATTCCAAACTTTTTTGTCATCATAAATTTTCCATATTTTCCCTTTATTTTGACCGCTTATAATTTCAATGTATCCGTATACATCGCTTTGTTCCCATTTTAATTCCTGTCTATTTTCTTTTTCCTTCTGAATCGAAATACTACTTCCCATCGCACCAGCATCCAAAAGTTCGTTCAAAAATATTCGAATACTCTGCGTACGCTGTTTAAATTCAATTTTCAAAGCTCTGTCGACGGCTTCTGATACAGCTGAAGGAATTCCCTTTCCAGTATAATACAAGGGAGTATAACAGCTGTTGTTATTCAATCGTTCAACTGCTGTCGGAAGCATATTACCGGTTATCATAAAATAATATGTTCCTGCTAATGCATAGACATCTGTATAACTTCCCTGTGGCATAGTTTCTGAAAATTGTTCCAAAGGCGCAAAACCTGGTTTCAATACAACTGAAAGTCCCTCATTACCCCCGGGTTTCACTTCTTTTGCACTTCCAAAATCGATTAATGTGTACTCTCCGGTCTTATCAACTAAAATATTTTCCGGACTGATGTCCCGATGAATAAGGCCTTCTCTATCATAAATAGCCTGTAGAGTATTCCCTATCTTTAATATAACCTCTGTTGCTTCTTTCACTGAAAAACGATATCGTTCAGCTGTAACCAACTGTTTTAAATTAATTCCTTCTACGTAATTCATGACATAATAATATGTATTATTTTCCGGAAAACAATTACGCATTTTTGTAATATAAGGATATCCTTGAATGCGGTATAATATTTCAGCCTCTTCTATAAATCTTTTTTTACCATGTTCATATCGTTCTTTATCTGACGAGTTTTTTATTTGCAGTTCTGTTCCATTTATGCGTTCCAGATCCAAAAAACCAGGCATATACTCTTTTATCGCACAAATACTCTGCGTCTCCAAATCATATGCTTTATAGGTAATTCCAAATCCTCCCCTTCCCACAACCTTTCCTATCAAATATTGTCCTGTCAGAACTGTGTAAGGTTTTAAACATTTGGGGATTGAGAATTGTTCTTCCCAGCAATAACCACATACTTCACATATACCATTTTTTAAAGAAACAGAAAAACAATCCGGACATATTTTATCCAATTGTACTCCCATGCTGCTACCTTAATCCTTATCTTCTTTACCACTTTATTCTGAACTGCAGTGTGCCAGCTGTTATTACATCATTCTGTTCAAGCCGATGCCGTCTTTCAATCAGAATTCCATTCACTTTTGTACCATTGCTGCTATTTAGATCCGTTACATAAAAATATTCCTCATCACATTCCAATACAAAATGTTGTTTTGAAAGAGATGCATCGTCAAAATAATAATTGCATATTGGCGCTCTTCCAAAAAAAAGACTCTTATCTATAACTGTATCTATTTTTCTTGTATTTCTGCCATCTGAATAAATTATGAGTGTTATCTTTCTTCCTTTGTCTTTTTCCACAGGTATACTTTCATGCTGTTCCACATTAGATACTAATATAGGTTTTCCATCTACATATATGATTCCTTTGTTCTTCTTTATTTTCCTGTAAAGGAAAATACCTGTTGAAATAAAAATCATTATGATTCCAACCGAAACTAAAATAGTCCATAGAAGAGTATGATCTTTTTCTTGGCCAAGCTGGGAGTCTTTTTAGCTTTGCACAAGTAAAGGATTTCACGGAGGTC
>URHS01000084.1 GCA_900547685.1 uncultured Blautia sp.
TTCTGGATAGATTATACCACTCGTTTTATGTGTCTATCAAATGGGGTATAAGGCACTTCAGCAGGTATCCATGAAGGATGAGCTTGTAAGCGGCAAAATCATCATTGAGAAAACCGATGCAGACACAGGAAAAAGCATTGCAGGTGTGGAATTTGAAATCCGTGACAAGGACGGAAATGTGATTGAAACACTTGTAACTGACAAGGACGGTCATGCCCAGTCAAAGGAACTTCCGATTGCAGTATTCAAGGATGGTAACTATGTAGAGGATATTAAGTATTATGTTGTGGAAACAAAAGCAGCAGAGGGCTATATCCTTGACAGTACCCCGCACGAAGTGGTATTGCAGTATGACGATGACGCACCGGATGTTGTCGAGTACACCCTGAAATTAACAAACAAGCCGACAGAACCGAAGCTGCCACAGACCGGGGATAACATGAATCCGTGGTTATACGCAGGAATCGGTTTGGCTGCGGTTGTGATCGGTGTGCTGGTCGGAAAGAAAAAGAAGAAATAAGTAACAGCGCATATATGATTTAGTCCCGTTAGCCAGTGCTAATGGGGCTAAGTTTACATAGCGAAAATTAGTATGTCATGGTAAAATAGTAAGTGTTACTTTCAAGATTATGTTATGGGAAGGTTTGGAATATATAAATGAGGATACGAAAAAAGAAAATATTTGGTTTAGTAAAGCAAAGAATAAAGAAGTTAGCTGAAGATTTGAATAAATTGTACATCGCAATCGCAATTATGATTTTGCTTGGAGTAGGGTTATTGGTGTTTTCATTTTGGCTCTCTGATGCGGATATGAAAAATATTGCAGTAGGATTGGGAACAGGAGTTGTAACATCTTCATTGGTTACATTGTATATCGAATTTATTAACAGCCAGATACAGAGAAAAAAGGTGATAAAATATAAGAAGATGTTGCTTAATCCGTTGTTTAACGCAATAAAATCGTTATATGTACAAGCAATATTGAGTGTCAATGAGTATCGAGTTAGAGAAGAAAAGGGGAATTATCTATTACTTCCTATGGATGATACAAAAGAACTTTCAGATTTTTTTAATGAAATGAAGGAGATTGATATTGGTAGTGTTGGAGATGAAAAAGGTAGGGAGCGTTTGGAGGACTTTTCTTATGTGGCACCTATATATTTTAGAGAAGTTATTAGTCAATATGACGGACTCCCTTTTGAGAGCTTAATATTGGATAATATTATTACGCAGGAGGAGTACGATAAATTAAAGCATTTTACGTTATTGAATGAAGGAGTGAAGTGTCTTAATGCATTAAATGATAAAACGCTTTCAGAGCAAGAAAAGTATTATACAAGAGTTCAGTTGTTGCATTGCATGTTGTTGTTTATAAATAGGCTTATGATAATATTTGATTTCATTGCTAAGAAAATCGAATATGAAAATGAGTGGATCAAACAGCATTTAGATGAATTGTATTTTGATGAAATATATTCTGCTTCTGATGAATATATACAGCAGCAGTGCGAGAGGGCAGAAGCTGAGGCAGAATATTATGCTGAACATCCGGAATTATTAGAGGAAGTTGAAGAAAGTGAAGAAGAACAGCTACACAGAAAAATTAATGAAGCAATATGGGCAGGAGATGAAAAGACTATCATAGAGTGTTTCCCTCAGATAGATAAAAACAATAAGCAGATACAATCAGAGCTAACATGGAGTTTAGCAAAAGATGTTATGAAAAATAAAGAATTAAGGCGATTGTACTACGAGAAATATGGGGTGAAATATAAGGTACGAAAAGAAAAAAGACGGAAGAAATAATTTATGCATTAGCTGAGGAAAAATCTACGGCTTTTTGGTTGCATTAAGCTCGTTGTTACATGCAAGGAGTGGACTAGTTGTTGCTGTTGTGAGGGTACTAGCATTAAAATGTAGGAAAAGGATAGATAGTATTTTCCTAATGTAAAAATACGCTATAATAGTGGTACAATTTACCATATATACATGGAGGCGATGTTTATGCGTTATGTGATGATGGATACAAACATTTTTATAGATATGATTATTGATCGTAAACACAATGTTTCGGGGAAATTGGTAGAATCATTTATTAAGCTGCTGGATTTTGATGAAATTAAACTAATCATTCCTGCGATTGTAGTACATGAAACTAATAAGCATATTGAGGAACAATTAGCTGAAGTGGGAAAGAAAATAAAGTCAGCAATAAAATCGTTGGATGATATATACGGAATCAATGGATATGAGATAGATGGTTTAGAAATTAAAGAGTATAAAAACAATTCAAGACAGCAATTGACTGAACTTTTTACAAAGTATGAAAGTAATAAATCGGATTATTTGCGGGAAATAAAAGCAATAATCAAGAAGATTTTTGAACATCCGAATTGCATTATTGTTGAGGATACAGAACAATTACGCTCCTTATGTTTACAAAGGCGTATTTATAAGCGTGCTCCATTCCATTATGAAAAGAAAGAGTCATATGCAGATGGTTTAATTGTGGAGACTCTGGTTCACCTTTTGGATTATATTACTTTGGGGGAGAATGATAATATTACATTTGTTACAGGGAATACTTCTGATTTCTCAAATCGAAACCAAAAGAAAGAATTGCATGAAGACATATGTGAAGATTTGAAGAAAACGGGATTGGATGAAAAGGTTAAGTATATAACTTCTTTTGGAGAATTGATTGGAGAGGAACTACAGCAGGAAGTAAATAATGCGAATTTAAAAGAAGAATTTGAAAAAGAGATTCAAGAACAGGAAGAAATGGATATGGAACAGTTATATGCAGAAGTAGAGGACTTGGAACGTGAGTCGGTAGGACTTACTGCGTTAGGGAGTTTTGAAAATGAGTTTTTGGAATCTTTTTGTGAATCTCATTTTGTGGATCAACTTAAAGAGTTGTTTGAACGAATAAATAACTGCTTTTCAAATTTGGAAGATATCGAATATTTTTATGAGGAAGAATTACTGGATCATGTATGTGCAGTAGAAGTGGAAGATATTGCGGATTTTATAGAAAAATGGAATGAGCTAATGGATGATTTAGAGCAAACACTGGTTTTGGACGATATTTCTGGAATTCGTGAAATCATTGATTGGATAGGGCAGAAAGCAGATTCTAATGATTATTCAGATGTGAATATTACTTTGCCAGATAGCATTGAATATGGAGACAATATCACTATTTATGGACTTGAAAAGAAAAAGTATGAATTGATAATGGATGAGCTGTATTTAAGCTGTGGAAATGGTGATGTTGATTGGTTGAATATAGCCGTATGTCATGAAGGAGAAAAATGTGCAGCAGGAAATATTGAAATCACATATGGTTTTGTAGATTTTGATGATGATGGTGGTATAGGAGATGCTTGCGATGAGGATATAGCATATCAAACTGATGGCGTTATTGAGTGTGTTGAGGAAATAGTGAATGAGTTTGAAGCATATGTTAAAAAAGAGTCAGATATTGTTGAAAAAATTCGAGATATTTTCAATCTAGAATAAAAGTTTTGGAGAGGAATTTTAATGAGGAAATCTTCAAGGATTACGATTGAAAAGAGGAGTCAATATGTTTGATAAGAGAAAGTATGAAATATATAGAGGATAAAAGAAATGATTCTTAATGGAAAAGATTATAAAAATTGGTCAGAGGATGATATATCTGTAATAGTTGACAATGATGCTTATAAAGAGAATGAGTTTATAGATTATAAAGAAAACTTTGCTGTGCTGGAATGTTCAGATAAGGCACAAAAGAAGAAAAAACAGGATGAATTCCGGCATGATGTTTGTTCATTTGCTAATGCCAATGGTGGATATTTAATCTTTGGAATAAAAGAAGATGCAGGGGTGCCAAAAGATATATTGGGAGTTGCGATTGATAATATAGACAGATTTGAATTAGATAGAAGAAATGAATTGTTTGGAATTATGCCCATAGTTCCATCGGTTGATTTTTCGTTTATCCATCTTAAAAATGAAAGATATGTGGTTATAATAAAAATTTTAAAAGGGAGTCATTATAATGGTATCGTAATTTAAGACACTTCAAGAGACATTTTTTAATGAATCTGAT
>URHS01000085.1 GCA_900547685.1 uncultured Blautia sp.
GAGCGCACGTTTAAGTACGATGTATAGTTAGGAAATATTTAATAAATTTAATATTAATAAATAATACTTTGATTTGGCAGACCTGATATAATGCATATACGAAAAAGAAAAGGAGATTGCAGATTTGAACGAAAAAATACTTGTTGTAGATGATGAAAAAGAAATTGCAGATTTGATTGAAGTGTATCTTCAAAATGAAAATATGGATGTATATAAATTTTATTCCGGTGAAGATGCTCTTGTTTGTATCGAGAGTATGGATTTTGACCTGGCTATATTGGATGTTATGCTTCCGGATATAAGTGGTCTTTCTATATGTCAAGCCATACGAAGTAAAGAATGCACTTATCCCATCATCATGCTTACGGCTAAGGATGGAGAAACGGATAAGATCACAGGACTTACACTCGGAGCAGATGACTACATTACTAAGCCCTTTCTTCCGCTTGAACTGATAGCAAGAATAAAAGCCCAACTTCGTCGGTATAAAAAATATAATGTAAATTCTGTTATTCCAATAACAACAGAGAAGATTCTTAAATATGCTGGCTTGGTTATGAACCTCAAAACATATGAATGTCAGCTTGACGGAAAAAACCTAGCATTAACTCCTACGGAATTTTCAATTATGAGGATTCTTTTAGAGAACAAAGGTAGTGTAGTCCGTTCAGAGGAATTATTCCATGAAGTCTGGCAGGAAGAGTATTATAGCAAAAGCAATAATACGATTACCGTGCATATTCGTCATCTACGCGAAAAAATGGAGGATATCGGTGATAATCCTAAATATATAAAAACAGTATGGGGAGTTGGATATAAAATTGAAAAAGATTAGAAAATCTAAGTATTCAAGGCTGAGTTTTGTTACGTTTATCAAAGGAGTATGGATTACGCTGGGGGCAGTAGCAACAGTTTTTTTTCTGAGGTTACTGACTAGAGGACATTTGGCAGATACTATCGTCCGATGGATTGCGCATATTTTTTCTATGAGTGAAAAAGAGGCTGATTTAGTATATTTCAGAATAATAACAGTTAATATGCAGTATATTCTTGCGATTGTAATTATTGTATTCGCATTTTTACTGTTCCGTATGTTGCTATATTCTTATAAAAAATATTTTGATGAAGTTATATTAGGAATTGACAAACTCATGGAGGATGACGGGATCATATCCCTGTCTCCAGAATTGGAAACGATTGAGCATAAATTGATTTATGTCAAACAGACGCTTGAAACAAGAGCGAATAAAGCTAGAAAAGCTGAGCAGCAAAAGAATGATCTTGTAGTATATCTGGCTCACGACATAAAAACTCCGCTAACGTCTGTAATCGGATATTTGTGTCTTTTGGATGAAAATCCAGATATGTCTGACGAGAAAAAATCAAAATACATTCACACCGCATGGGAAAAAGCAATTCGCCTTAGAACGCTGGTTAATGAATTTTTTGATATTACCCGCAGCCATTCGGAACAGTCTCCTCTTCAAAAGACTAAAATAGACCTTTATTATATGCTTGTTCAGATTTCAGAGGAATTGTATCCGCAGCTAAATGCCTGCAAAAAACATATTAAAAATCAGGTGGATGAGAATATAGTTGTGTATGGTGATTCTGAAAAACTGGCTAGAGTATTTAATAACATTCTAAAAAATGCCATAGCTTATAGTAATGAAAATAGTATTATTTCTATATCTGCAAGTGAACTTTCTGACAGGATAATTATAAAATTTGAAAACAGTGGGGAGATACCGGAGGATAAACTGGATCTGATTTTTGACAAGTTCTATCGTTTGAACAGTGCAAGGCAGACTAAAACTGGAGGATCCGGATTGGGGCTTGCTATTGCAAAAGACATAGTTTCATTACATGGTGGTCAGATAAAGGCTGAGAGCAGCAATGGACATACTGCTTTTGTTATTGAAATGCCATCAATTCCATCGGTAGTTTCTGACATGGCATAGGCATTGATAAAGGGATTTTTATTAGAATGTGCTAAAAGCATCTGTAATCACATAATCAATGCTTTTTATAATATTAAGGAGAATATCAGCCATGTATAGGATATTTCCACTAAGTACGGAGCTTATAGCTGCAATAATTATATTGCTGCCAATTATGTTTTTATATCACACAGTTGTATTCCACAATGTAAGAAAGACACTTGTTTATGGCATTTTCACATTATATTTGGCAGAAATATGTGTCCTGGTTGGATTTCCCAATATAATTGGCATAAGAATTGTTTTATCATTTAATATTGTTCCGTTTTTGGGTATATTGTCCGATTTTAGAAACAGTTACCTAAATATTTTGCTTTTTGTCCCGTTGGGTATTTTTCTGCCGTGTTTGTGGAAAAAGTATAGGACTATGAAGAAAACTATACTTTTTGGTTCTGCTACATCATTGGGAATTGAAGTTTCACAAATATTTACGATGAGAGCAACTGATGTAAATGATTTGATGACAAATGTAGCAGGTACAGTGATTGGTTATTTGATTGGGAGAGTGATTATAAAGAAAATTCCCTGGCTAGATAGCCTGAAAACTAAGGAGGGAGAGTTATATCTTTTGTGTGGAACGGTTATTGCTGTAATGTTTTTAATCCAGCCATTTATATTATTGCAGTTGTAAAATGATTCTTCTGTTAGAAAACCGGAAAGTAGTTTAACAAGTTAGAAGACTGCTGTGAGGGGGCAACAGGGAGTTGCTTGTACATCTTCAAATTCAAGTATAAAATAGCACAGGAGGAATATATCCATGGAAACAAAAAATACGATTTTGGAGTTGCGAAAATATTTAAACTTATCTCAAAATGAATTTGCAGAGAAATTATTGGTTACGAGACAGGCCGTTTCCCGTTGGGAGAATGGGGACACAGTACCCAATACAGATACTTTGAAACTTATCGCCAAAACTTTTGATGTATCAATAGATTACTTGTTAGGGCATTCCCTCAGTCGGTGTCAAAGCTGTGGTATGATTTTGATGAAAGATAGCGATAGAGGGACGGAGAACGATGGGCGCAGGTCAGCGGACTACTGTACCTTTTGCTATCAACAAGGGGAATTTGTACA
This sequence comes from uncultured Blautia sp., assembly GCA_900547685.1. Taxonomy (GTDB): domain Bacteria; phylum Bacillota; class Clostridia; order Lachnospirales; family Lachnospiraceae; genus Blautia. The sequence goes on from URHS01000085.1 coordinate 3,075, forward strand.
AGATATTTCATTAGAAGATATGGTTGAACATAATTTACAGGATTTAGATAGCTGGAACCAAGAAAACGGAATGAATTTGACCAGGCAAGAGGCAAAAGCCGCTTTAAAAAGCTTTTTGCCAACACTTAAGCGTTGGCAAGGAACGGGCGAATTAAAGTAAGTTCAAAGTATATCAAATGAATTTTATAAGAAAATTTATTTACGAGGTACATAATATGAAATATACATGTATGCTTATATCTGTGGCTGATATTAACGCCGCAAGAAAATTCTATGAGGATCTGTTTGGATTAGAGGTGTTTCAGGATTACGGTAAGAACATCGCCTTTACCTGCGGCCTGGCACTGCAGCAGGATTTTGACTGGCTTGTGAATCTGCCGAAAGAAAAGATATTAAAGAAATCTAACAATGCGGAAATCGTCTTTGAGGAACAGGATTTTGACGGTTTTCTAAACAAGCTGAAAGAATACCCGGACATCGAATATCTGGGAGAAGTGACCGAACATAGCTGGGGCCAGCGAGTGATCCGGTTCTACGATTTGGATGGTCATATCATTGAGGTCGGCGAGAATATGAAGATGGTGATAAAGCGCTTTCTTGCTTCCGGCATGACCATGGAAGAGGTTTCTGTGAAAATGGATGCTTCCGTAGAGGACTTAACGAAACTTCTGAATAGTTAATGTACGG
>URHS01000086.1 GCA_900547685.1 uncultured Blautia sp.
TTAGGGCTATGCCCGAAACTGAAAAACCACCCGCTAGGCGGGTGGATATTTATTTCATAAGAAAATAAAACTATTCCTGCATATACTAATAATAAAAAAGGAATGAGAATGATGCTGAGTATTGATACGATTTCAGCAGAAGAATTAGATATTTATGTGGGCAGACAGGATGCTGTTATTATAGATTTGCGAGATGCAGAGGAATATGAAATAAGTCATTTGAAAACTGCCGTAAATATTCCATATAGGGAGCTTCAAAAGTGCAGAAGATTTCCAAAAGGGAAATTATTGGTGTTGTACTGCAGTCGTGGAAGTAGCAGTTTGTTTGCGGCAAGAGAGCTTATGAAAATGGGATATAGGGTGAAATCTGTGGTAGGGGGAATACGATGTTATAAAGGTTCGAACTTGTATTTTTCTAACGGGCATAGTAAAATAAAAAAATAAATAAGATGTTAGTGTTAAAAGATACCTGACGGGTTTTGTGTGCATAAAGGTATAAAGATACTTACGTGCAGGCACAACGTGTTTTAAGACCTTTTGGCCCTGACATCATAAAATAATTGAAAATTAAAGTATACAACAAGGAGAAAAGTAACATGAAATATATGTTTGCTTCAGATATTCACGGTTCTGCATATTATTGTAAAAAAATGTTGGAAGCTTATGAACAGGAAAAGGCAGATCGTTTGATTTTATTGGGAGATATTTTATATCATGGACCAAGAAATGATTTACCAAAAGAGTATGCCCCAAAAGAAGTTATTGCAATGCTCAACGCGAAGAAGGATGAACTTTATGTAGTAAGGGGAAACTGCGAAGCAGAAGTGGATCAGATGGTTCTGGAATTTCCGATTATGGCAGATTATTGTATTATTATGGACGGGGAAAGAACTATTTATGCAAGCCATGGGCATGTATATAATGAAAATAATCTTCCGCCAATGAAAAATGGAGATATTTTTATTCATGGACATACCCATGTGCTGCGTGCAGAAAAGAAAGAAAATTATACAATTTTAAATCCGGGTTCTGTTTCTATCCCGAAGGAGGGTAATATTCCTACTTATGCTGTTTTGGAAGACGGAGTATTCAGTATTCGTGGATTTGAAGGGGAAATCGTTAAGGAGTTAGAACTTTCATGAAAATATTTGAATTAATAGCACCCTGTCATTTCGGACTGGAAGCTGTGTTAAAGAGAGAAATACAGGATTTAGGGTATGAAATCAGCGAAGTAGAAGATGGAAAAGTTACTTTCTACGGAGATGCAGAGGCCATTGTAAGAGCTAATATTTTTCTGCGTACAACAGAGAGAATTCTCTTAAAGGTGGCAAAAATAAAAGCTACAACTTTTGAAGAATTATTTGATAAAACAAAGGCTTTGCCGTGGGAAGATTTTATTCCTGTAAATGGGAAATTCTGGGTTGCAAAAGCGAACTCTGTAAAGAGTAAATTGTTTAGTCCTTCAGATATACAGTCTATTATGAAAAAAGCAATGGTAGAACGATTGAAATCCGTTTATCATGTAGAGTGGTTTGAAGAAGATGGTGCCAGTTATCCGGTAAGGGTTTCTTTTATGAAAGACGTGGCTACCATTGGTATTGATACAACAGGTTTGTCTTTACACAAACGAGGCTATCGCCAGCTTACCAGCAAAGCGCCTATTACAGAAACGCTGGCGGCGGCACTTTTGATGCTTACGCCATGGAATAAAGATAGGATTTTGGTAGATCCTTTTTGCGGAAGTGGGACATTTCCTATCGAGGCTGCCATGATAGCTGCCAATATTGCACCGGGGATGAACAGAAGCTTTTTATCTGAGGATTGGAAAAATATAATTTCCAGAAAACATTGGTATAATGCTCATGATGAAGCAAGAGATTTAATGTGTCTTGATGTGGAAACTGATATTCAAGGATATGATTTAGATGGTGAAATTGTAAAAGCTGCAAGAGAAAATGCCCGATGCGCAGGTGTCGAGAAACTTATTCATTTTCAGCAAAGGGATGTAAAGGATTTAAACCATCCCAAAAAATATGGTTTTATTGTTACAAATCCTCCTTATGGGGAACGTATTGAGGAGAAAGCAAACCTGCCTCAGCTGTATACTACCATAGGCGAAAGTTTTCAGAGACTGGATTCATGGTCTATGTATCTTATTACTGCTTATCAGGATGCGGAACGTTATATTGGAAGAAATGCAGATAAAAATCGTAAAATTTATAATGGTATGATGAAAACGTATTTTTACCAGTTTTTAGGACCAAAACCACCTAGAAAGAAAAAATCTCTTGAGTAAAGGAGAAAGTGTCAAATGAGAAGATTGATTTTTGCTACCGGAAATGAACATAAAATGGTTGAAATCAGAGAAATTTTGGGAGAACTGCCTGTGGAAATCCTTTCTATGAAGGACGTAGGAATTAAAGCTGATATTGTGGAAAATGGGAATACTTTTGAAGAAAATGCTTTAATAAAAGCAAAAGAAGTATGTAAATTGGCAGGAGAAATGGTTCTTGCAGATGACTCCGGTTTGGAAATTGATTATTTGAACGGTGAACCGGGCATCTATTCTGCAAGATATATGGGAGAAGATACTTCTTATCGTATTAAAAACCAAAATCTCATCGACCGTCTGGAAGGAGTTCCGGATGAAAAGAGAACTGCACGCTTCGTATGTGCCATTGCAGCGGCGTTTCCAGATGGAAGAAGCTTTGTTGTTCGTGGAACGATAGAAGGGATTATCGGATATGAAGAACGTGGTGCCAATGGATTTGGATATGATCCGATTTTTTATCTTCCTGAGAGAGGAGTAAGCACAGCAGAGATTCCTCCTGAGGAGAAGAATAGTATCAGCCACAGAGGAAATGCATTGCGTAAGATGAAAGAACTTCTTGAACGTGAGGAATTACTATGAGAGTATTGATTGTCAGTGATACTCATGGTCATGAGGAAAATCTGGAGCGTATTCTAACGGAAAAAGGACCTTTTCAGCATTTAATTCACTTAGGTGATGTAGAAGGGCAAGAAGACTATATTGAGGTTATTGCAGGCTGCCCTGTGCATATTGTAGCGGGAAATAATGATTTTTTTTCAGATTTGCCAAGAGAGGAAGACTTTTGGATAAAAAATTATCATATTTTTATTACCCATGGACATTATTATGGGGTTTCTGTGGGAACAGACAGGCTTTGTGAGGAAGCAGCGTTTCGAAATGCCAAAGTGGCAATGTATGGACATACTCATCGACCAGAGATTGAGGAGAAGAATGGAATTACGATTTTAAATCCAGGAAGTCTTTCCTATCCAAGGCAAATAGGAAGAAAGCCCAGTTATATTATTATGGAAATAGATGGAGCAGGAAAGGCGAAATATACGATTTATTATTTGTAAGAAAAGTCCCAAATCCCTTGATTTATAAGGGGTTTGAGACTTTAATAAAAAAAAATAAAAAAAATTAAAAAAAAGTGTTGACTTTTTTAGCAAGTGCTGGTATAGTATACCTTGTCGCCGGGCAAGAGAGTTCGGAGGACAACAAAAAACACTTTCGGGGTGTGGCTCAGCTTGGCTAGAGCGCCTGGTTTGGGACCAGGAGGTCGCAGG
>URHS01000087.1 GCA_900547685.1 uncultured Blautia sp.
GGTGATTACCGGCATTCGTAGATGTGGCAAATCCTTTTTGCTGTTTACCATCTTTTGGACGATTTTAAGTGGAATCAGCTTGACGAATTATATCAATGGTTTACAGATACATATGGGCTTGTTGTTGAGTTAAAAATGAATTTAAAGAGTGTATGGATTCATAATTCCATATGCTCTTTTTCTTTACTTAATTTCATGAAAAAGTAGAAATTTAATGTTACGAGTTTCTTACGAGTGGCATTAAAAAAACTCGCAAGAAAACTCGTAAGAAAAAAAGTAAAAAAAATTGCTTTTGACAACTGTAAAACATGCTCTGAGCTTAAGGATATAATCAAAGAAGTACATGAAAATGGCATGAAATTAGAGTATAAAGAGTCAAAACTATATGATGTTGTTTCAAAAGAAGAAATCGCTGAATTTGAAGAGGTCATGCGTAAAACCATAGCTGACATTGTATCAGAAGCCAGTGGTGTTGCCTGGTGGGTATATGTGCAGAAATATGTGAAACATAAGACTTTGGATGAGATGCTGCAAGAATGGTCAGGAGCAAGCAAGTTTATCCTTGCTATGGATACCTGGTTTGAAAGATTGATGGCGGATCAATAGAAGCTGTGATAGAATGAAGAAAACGATTTGATGTGCAAATCGATGTTTACAGAATTGAAAGTTATAGATATTATATGGATAGAGCAAATTGTTTTCGTGTTTTATTAAAAAATCTTAACAAAATAAAGAGTTATTCTTGGTAAAGAACAGCTTTTATCTAATAACAAGAATCATTACTGTTTTATTGACAAAAGCTTTAAAATGATATATAATCCTTATTAAGAACAAGTTCTAATAAGGAGAATAGATGACAAATAGAAGAAATACTATTCAGAAAGATCTCGTACGAAATGCTGTATATGAGATGAAAAGACATGTTACAGCAAATGAAGTATATGAATTTATAAAAGAAGCATATCCTACAATTGGAAAAGGAACGGTATATAGAAACCTTGATATCTTGATAGAAGAAGGTGCTTTAAGAAAAATTGAAGTCCCGGATGGACCGAACCGGTTTGATTTTGCATTGAACAATCACTACCATGTCAGGTGTATAAAGTGTGGCAATGTTTCAGATGTGGATATGGATGAAATACCGAACTTGCTGGAAAGAATTAATAACACTCATGGAATTGAATTTTTGGATTATGATATTTTGTTTAAAGGTATTTGTCTGAAATGCAGGGGGAAGGAAAAGGAGAAACAACATGGACAAAAAGGCAATGTATAAGTTGAGTTACGGATTGTTTGTACTAACTGCCAGGGAAGGCGAAAAAGACAATGGATGTATTATTAATACAGCAATTCAGGCAGCTTCAGAACCAAACCAGTTAAGTATCTGCGTTAATAAAACAAATTACACGCATGAAATGATTGAAAGAACTGGAAAGTTTACAGTATCAGTCCTGAATCAGAATGCACAATTTGAATTATTTAAACATTTTGGCTTTCAATCAGGAAGGGATACCAATAAGTTTGAAACATTTGAAAAGTGTGCCAGGGGTACAAATGGTATTTATTATATTACACAAGGTACCAATGCATACATTTCTGTAACTGTTAATAAAACAGAAGATTTAGGTTCGCATACAATGTTCATCGGCGAGATAACTGACATGGAAGTTCTAAGTGATATTCCTTCTGTAACATACGAGTATTATCAGAATAATATTAAACCTAAGCCACAGGCAGTTGGAAAAACGGAGGATGGTCAGACGATATGGCGTTGCAGAATCTGTGGATATGAATATGTAGGCGAAGAATTACCGGATGATTTTATATGTCCTTTGTGCAAGCATCCGGCATCAGATTTTGAAAAAGTAGTGGTGAAAACGGAGGTAAAAGAAATGGCAGCAAACAAATACGTAGGAACACAGACAGAAAAAAATTTACAGGAAGCATTTGCAGGGGAGTCTCAGGCAAGAAATAAGTATACCTATTTTGCTTCTGTAGCAAAGAAGGAAGGCTATGAACAGATGTCAGCATTATTTTTAAAGACCGCAGATAATGAAAAAGAACATGCAAAGATGTGGTTCAAGGAATTAGCAGGAATAGGAGATACAAAAGAAAATTTAGTGGCAGCTGCAGAAGGCGAGAATTATGAGTGGACAGATATGTATGAAGGTTTTGCTAAAACAGCTGAGGAAGAAGGTTTTCCTGAACTTGCAGCAAAATTCAGAGCTGTAGGAGAGATTGAGAAGCATCACGAGGAGAGATATCGTGCACTTCTTAAAAATATTGAAACTGCACAGGTATTTGAAAAGAGCGAAGTTAAGGTATGGGAATGCCGTAACTGCGGACATATTGTGGTAGGAACAAAAGCACCTGAGGTATGCCCGGTATGTAATCATCCGCAGAGCTATTTTGAGGTGCACGAAGAGAATTATTAAGAAATCAGCGGAACTTGTTGAAAAATTTATGAAACATTATCGACAGAACATTTGCATTTCGGAAAAAGCGTACAGGATAATGGATATGGAATGTTCAGGGAAATGTTAGACTATAAACTGGCATGGAAAGGAAAGAAGATGGTAAAGGTAGACCGTTTCTTTCCTTCCAGTAAAAAATGCTGTAAATGTGGAAGGATAAAGAAAGAACTGAAATTATCCGAAAGAGTCTATCGCTGTGCGTGTGGAAATGAAATGGATAGAGATCGTAATGCAGCAATCAACATCCGTGAAGAGGCAAGAAGGATGTTGACAGCATAAACTGTCCGTATCCGGACAATAGAAAAATATGCCCGTGTCCGGGCAAAAGAATCGCGGGGCACGCGAAGATAGCTTGTAGATACTTGGTTCAGTAGAGACATTGAACAAGAAGCCCCAACTTCAAAATCAGAGATTTAAGTGGTGGGAGCATGTCACGTTTTGGAAATCATAGAGTGTATGGATTCAATTCTATATGCTCTTTATCTTTACTTAATTTCAGGTAAAAACGCAGAAATCTAATGTTACGATGTTCTACAATCTCCGTCATAATAAAAATATCTCCATCATTTTAAAAGAGAATTCAGTTCAATGATTCTATCGAGATATTTTACTCTCGTGATTGTTTTTATTTAGCCACCCACTTTCAAAAAATTGAAGTTTTTTCATTTTTCGAAAGTGGAAACTATGTAAAGGCAACCCGATTCTTTACTGAATTTCAAGTAAAATGCAGAAATTTCAAAAAGATTGCTTTTAACCACTGTAAAACAGGCTCTGAGCGTTTCGTTATATGAAGGGATAATTTTTCTTTCATATTTCAAAGAAA
>URHS01000088.1 GCA_900547685.1 uncultured Blautia sp.
AAAGGCAGACTCCGGCTCATCCAGTGGAATTGCTTCTTCCAACCCGTAAAGCAGCGGATTGTCCAGCTGCTTGGCGGCTTTTCTGGCAGGTGCTGCCTGGGGCGTGGAAAATAGTGATAGGTAAGAGTTTGATATTATCTCCCCCTTTTCCCCCACTCTAAACCGTGCATGAACCTTTCAGCTCACACGGCTTGCCATCAAGAATGGATAAATTAGCAGTTTAACAGCTCTCAACAAAAGTAAGGCTTCTGAGTTTTAACAGCTTTTCAGTCCGTTTCAAATCAAGATTTAACTTCTCCATTTCTGCAATAAAAGTATCTGTATTTTTGATATACAACAGTTTCTGTATATTCCTACAAACAAGTAGGAGATTGCTGTATTTATCAGTGCCTCCTTGCTCTTTTGGAGTTTTTCTGATACATACCACATCATCCGCATCCATCTGGTTTCCTGTGACCGCACACTTTCCTTTTTGTGCTGAGTACAGCGACAGTCTGTTATCATTAAATTCAATGGATTCTCCTTCAATAGGATTTCTCATCAAATCGTGCAAAACTGCCATATCAATTCCTTCTAACTTTTTGTGTACTAATTCTCTGCCGTCCTTCGTGTATGAGTTTGCCCCATACGCTTTTTGAATCGGGTGAGAATGCCGTACATATCCTATCGGGGCAAGTGCGAGGTCATTTACATATCTCATTTGGTCACTTTTTCCATATTTATCACGGATAATATTAGTGATATGAATCGGGATTTTGTTTTTCCTGACTTCTTTAGCGGTTTTTATTCGCTGTCTTAACCTTGCTTTAAGGCTCTTTTGGACAGAAAAGGCGATTGGTCTGAAATCTGCACTGCTTTCTTATCTTTTCTATTGATTTTTCTCTGACATGGCTTTGTACTACATATCGCGGTTCCCCTATATTCGCTTTATTCTTGCGTTTACCACGGGGAATCACCTTCATTTTAAAACCGAGGAACTCCGAATATTTTTCTTTAAGATTAAATACCTAGCGGACGAACTTTTCCATTGCCTTTTGGTATTTCCACTCTACGAACACTCTGCGGTCTGTACCATCTGAATTTTTCCTGTATCTTACTTATTAACTGCTCGTCAGACAACTTTTCAATGTCATTGATTGTCTTTTTATCTGTTCCCGGTGTATGACTTCCATGGTTTTTCTTCAAATTTCTATACGCCATACGGATATTTTCCGGCATTAATTACTTCTATGAGATTGCAAAATTCTTTTTCATCCTTGCTATCCCTGTATAACCTGTCCTGAATATCCTGAAAATCATAGTATTCTGCATGTCTTAGCTTTGCTTTCTTCAAAGCCCGTTTCTCTGTTGTCATAGTCGGCTCACTCCTTTCGGATTCGCCTTTCTTAGTCCTACTCGAACCTATGATGTCTGTTAATAATGCTCCTTTCATTTTATTCATCACATTAGGCGTTTGCGAAACGCCAGAACCTGCATAAATGCGGGATTCTTTTTTCTACAAAATAAAACATCTCCTCAATGGTTTATGGTACAATAGAGTTACGAACAGCTATCAACCAATCCACCAAAAAGGAGATGTACTTACATGATAACATATAAACAGCTCTCTTTGGCAGATATTTTTACCGATTGCCAAAATAAATTTGATAACGATAAGTATAAGTTTCTTTCTCTTCTTGATGAAACCATTAACCTTGATGAAATTGTTCCGGTATCCTTTGTTTCCCATTTTCATGCTGCCACCGGCAGGCCCCGCAGGCATCTTCTTTATCCCATGCTTAAGGCTCTGTTATTACAGCTTATTTTCTCTATCCCAACGGTATCCCTCCTGATTATTTTCCTGAAATATTCCCAGGAACTACGGGATTTCTGTGGGTTTGATGTTGTCCCGGATGCTTCTAAATTTACCCGGTTCAAACAGGATTTCTTATCGGACTTACAATCTATGTTCGACCATCTTGTTGACTTGACCGAACCGATCTGCCAACGTATTGATAAGCACAAAGCGTCCATGCTTCTCTTTGACACCTCCGGCATTGAGGCATGGGTTACTGAAAACAATCCCAAATATGCCAACCGTATCATCAAACAACTTAAAGCCTTCAAAAAAGCAAATGGGCTGGACGGTTCCTTTGACCCTTATAAAGCTGCCTACGGCTCCATGCCCTCCCATGCTGCCGCCAATCCGGCCATTCAGCAGATGTACATTAACGGGCATTTCTGTTATGCCTATAAATTCGGCATTCTTACAAATGGACTCGGCATTGTTCGGGATATTTCCTTTTATGACAAAGACTTTCTTGATTCCCATCCTGACATCATCGTTGGAAAAAAATCCGATTCCCCTGATGAAGATAAGAGCCTTGCCGATTCCAAAGCCTTAATTCCTGTACTGAAGGACTTTTTTAAGAAACATCCCCTTATCAATCCCAAAACCTTTCTGGGGGATGCTGCTTTTGATTCCATAGAGATCTACAAATACCTGTTACAGGAAACCTCTTTTGAAAAAGCATACATTCCCTTAAAAAACACTCAAGGTTGAAGGGATTGACTATACGGTAAACGAAGATGGGATCCCCTGCTGCCCGAACGATCCTTCCCTACCAATGAAACGGGAAGGCAGTAAATCTCATTTACGCTGCGGTATTCCGAATTATTATATTAAATTTATAAATAGAAACATATTTTGTAGTATTAACAAAAAATAGATGGTCTATATTTTAGTCCATTGAATGAATGGAGTGAAAATAATGAGTAGTAAAATAAAATATGGTTTTTTAGGAATGATCATTAGTGGAAGTGTATTATCTTTAGAATTATATGGCTTAGATTTTTTGTTTTCTATTAAACTTTTATCTCAAGGAGAAGTCTCTGTAACATCAGTGGTAGATTTAATAACACTTTTTCCTGTTAATGTTGCATTTGTAATAAGTGTTGCTATTTTTTTAACCTCTTTGTTAATTTTAATAAGTGGATTAAAAAAACAAAAAAATTAATTTGTGTAATTTAATCTAACGTAAATTTTGATATAATGAGTTAGTATTATTATACAGAATCGGGAAGAGAGAAAAGCCAAATATGATAATTAAGTTTACAGAAGATTTAGAGAATCAGCTTACAGAAGCCGAACGGCAGGTTATAGAGTATATCAATCAACATGAAGATCAGTTTTTAAAGCTGACGATCACTGAAC
>URHS01000089.1 GCA_900547685.1 uncultured Blautia sp.
TCTGGATAGATTATACCACTCGTTTTATGTGTCTATCAAATGGGGTATAAGGCATTCAAACACAAGTTTGTAAGCATGTGTATAATTGAATATTTTGAAGCGATTGATCCATTCACGTTTTAATAATGCATGGAAAGATTCAATGCAAGCGTTATCCCAAGGGTAAGCTTTCTTTGAATAACTGTTAATCATTCCGACTGTTGCATCCTGAAATGCTTGTGATACATATTGACAGCCCCTATCGCAATGGAAAATCAGTGGTTTTTCAATACTTCGAACTTTTTTTGCTTTCTCGATGCATTTTACTACATGAGTTGCCTCCAGAGTTTCACTCAATACCCATGAAACGATTTTTCTGGAATAAAGATCCATAATACTTGTAAGATATACAAATCCTTCAAATGTCCAAATATAAGTGATGTCAGAGCACCAGACTGCATCCGGATGTTCTGGATTGAATTCCTCATTCAGGATATTTTTTAATTTCTGGCTAAAATCAGAATCCATTGTTGTCTGGACATATGGTTTTACCCATTGCGCTTTTATTCCCATTTGACGCATATAATTCCCGACTGTTTTTTCAGAAACCCGTTCTCCAGATTTTTGCAATTCTGCTGTGATTTTAGGGGCGCCATAGTTTTGATGTGATTCATCATATATTTCTTGAATTTTTTCTTTCAAAGCTGCACGACGCATTTCTGTATTCGATGGAGCTCGTTTTCTCCATGCATGATATCCCGAACGTGAAACGCCTAGTTTTTTCAGTATTCCGCTGACAGAAACCTGACGTTTCACGGGCAGCGCATTGATTTCTTCTATGTACTCTGCTGTGGATACATAGAGGGCTTGTGTCATTTTCCCAGAATACCGATTGCTTTTTTTAATACTTCGAGAGCATCCTTTGTATCACGCAATTCACGTTGTAATCTGGCAATTTCCTTTGCTTCATCACTGGCATAATTGCCAGAACCACGGGTGGGAACTACTCCTTCATGTTCTTTCGATGATTTCATCCAATTTTTAAGAGCGGATTCGCTGATCCCAAGATTTTCGGCTGCTTTACGAAGCGGCAATTCAGGATGATCCTTTCTATACTGAACAGCATCTTCTTTAAACTGTTGTGAATATTTAGTACCTTTTGACATAACCATTCTCCTCCTTGTCTTATGACTATCATATAGTATTTATCGAAAATGGTCATGTTTATTTTGTACTATTTATATTCTAGCACCATGGCATTTCTCTGGAATTCCTGACTGATCCTGTAAATAGGCAGTCCATTGGTAAATTTAGCATTCATGATACTTGCAGCAAGTGATGGTGTAACGATACTGTTTCTAAGCAGACTCTTTGGTCTGTCACCTTTTACGATGGTCTGATTGTCTTTACTGGCATAAACACCTACATGATGTTCTTCAACCCAGTATTCTGCAGGTTTGACACGAACACGTCGGTAGATTTCATCAGGAAGTTCTTTCCAGCCATCCTGACCAAAGATCTCTGTGAGTTCTTCCGTAGTCAGCTTGTGTGGTATTGACTCTACTGGCAGATTTTTTAAATCTGCTTCACGTTTACCGGATGCTTTCTTTTTCTTAGCTGGTAATACCTGTTCCTCAACAGGTTCCACTACGTAAAGATTTTCAGTCAGTGCTTCTGCTTCGTTAAAGATCATATCCAGCGTCATCTGTCCATCAATAACGGAAAGCTGTTCAGACGAACGGCCATAACGGTGATTATTCGCTGCAGCAAGCTGTTCTGCCAGTTTCCCAAAGTTCTGATTCAGTTGTTCCATCTGTTCCTGCATGGAAAGGAGAAGTGTCTCCAATACAAGATCCTTTTTTTCGAATGATTATATCGGGCTGAAATCCTTCTTGTCTGTCAGTGATATTTTTCCTAGGTTTCAATTCAACAAATGCGACGGGTGTTTCTTTGTTGGAGACTGCTGTTTTTGGAAGCTGATTATGAGATTATAAGCTTCGTTTCGCAGGATTCTCTGCCAGTAAAAGAGAGATTTGTCAGAGATTCCATTTGCTTTGCACCAGGCTGTTTTATTCATTCCACTGGCAAGGCATTCATTGATGATCCGGGTCCACTGTTCGCAGCGAACTTCATGAGTGATTTTATCCATGAGATAGTCCTCCTCTAAAAAATCTAAGGTTCTTTAGAGTTGATTATCTCAAAATTTGAAAGAACTAGCACGGTACTAGCTATTTACCGTATACTTTCCGTATTCGTGTACTCATCTTTTTCCCGGCGCTTTCCTTACATTCCGCCCATGAGCTGAAACGGGATTTATTTTGAAAGTGCTCCATTTCCAAACCAGTTTCTGCTAAAATTCGTTCTGCACTTTTTCTTCTAATCCCAGGTATATCATCCAAAGCTTCGATTGCCCAGTTTTATGTATTCTGTTTTTTTAAATAAGATGAAGAATGAAGCTTTAAAGAAAAAGGTTGGAAAAAGAAGAAAAACTTCTGACGGAAAGCTAGATAAACTAAAGGGATAAAATGTAAATGTGTGAGGTTATTTCAATTTCAAACCAAAAAGGTGGCGTGGGAAAAACCACGACAGCAGTAAATTTAGGTGTAGGTTTAGCAAAGAAAGTACTATTGCAGACTGTATACAAAGTCTGATTCCGGCTACTGAAAAGTAGCTGGATATTTTTCTATCAACGGCTGAAATTTAAGTGCTTACAGTGTATATTCCGTTAAAGCACCTGTTTTCAAAGCATAAGGAGATAGGGGTACAGTTTACGGATGAGCCAACAGGAAATTTGGATAAAGATACTGCACAAGATATAATAGATATTTTGAAAGAGAGTGCCCATCAAATGAATAAGTGTGTGGTAGTAGTTACGCATTCCCGTGAATTAGCGAAACAAGCAGATGAAGTATTCCGACTAAAACGAGGAATATTATCAAAAGAATAAATAATTCATAATTTGTAAAAGTAGTAAAAAAAGAAAAATACTGTATCAATATATTTTTCAGATGTCATTAAAATAAAAACAGGGAAAATGGTTCAAAAGCTAATAAGTAGGGGGATTTCGCAGGAGTTTTTATTTCAATTTATGGATAATTAAATGAAACGTGTTATTATTTGATGTCGACTTTAAAAATATATAAAAAAGATTT
>URHS01000090.1 GCA_900547685.1 uncultured Blautia sp.
ACGGAGAATTTGTAGGATATAGTGAAGACAGCTTTACACCTTCTGAATTTGAATTGACACCTTATATCAAAGATGGAAAAAACAAGCTGGCAGTGCAGGTATTTAAATGGACAAGCAGCAGTTGGTGCGAAGATCAGGACTTTTTCAGATTTTCAGGTTTATATCGAGATGCATATCTGTATACAATTCCGGAGGTTCATATTGCAGATTTAAGAGTCAGAACTTTCTTAGATGATACTTTTACAAAAGCAGATTTGGAAATTAAAGTAAAAGCTTCTGCAAAAGGAAAAATAAGAATTACTTTATCTCATAAAGGAGAAAACATTTGCCGGCAGGAAGATTTATTGGAAAAAGACAGTACCTTTGTAATCAAAACAGAAAATCCCCGGCTGTGGAGTGCAGAAGCACCAAATCTTTATGATTTATTACTGGAAGTAATGAATGAAAATGGAGATGTTGTGGAAGTGGTTCCTCAAAAAGTGGGATTTCGCAGATTTGAGATGAAAGATAATCTCATGACATTAAACGGAAAACGTATTGTATTTAAAGGTGTTAATCGCCATGAATTTTCTTCTTCTACAGGTCGATATATGAAAAAAGAGGATATCATGAAAGATATTATTACTATGAAGCAGAATAATATCAATGCAATCCGTACCAGCCATTATCCAGATGAAACTATGATATATGAGCTTTGTGATGAATTTGGTTTATATATGATTGCGGAAAATAACATGGAGTCCCACGGTTCATGGGATGCTCCTGCGGTATATGCAGGGGATAAGTCAGGGGTTGTACCTATGGATAACCCGAAGTGGCTTGCAATGATGTTAGACAGAGTAAATTCTATGTATCAGAGAGACAAAAATCATCCGTCTATTTTAATCTGGTCCTGTGGAAATGAGTCTTATGGCGGTAAAGATATTTACGAAATGTCCAGATTTTATAAAAATGAAGATCCTACCAGATTGGTACATTACGAAGGTGTATTTCATGACAGACGATATAACGATACCAGTGATATGGAAAGTCAGATGTACACAAGTGTAGAAAATATTAAGAAGTTTTTGAAAAATGACAGAACAAAACCATTTATCTGTTGTGAATATACACATGCTATGGGAAATTCTTGCGGTGCAATGCATAAGTACACAGATTTAACAGATACAGAGCCTTTATATCAGGGTGGATTTATATGGGATTATATTGATCAGTCTATTGATAAAAAGGACCGTTACGGAAAAGTTTATCAAGCTTACGGAGGAGATTTTGGAGATCATCCTTGTGATTATAATTTCAGTGGAAATGGAATTGTGTATGGAAAAGACAGAAATCCATCTCCTAAAATGCAGGAGGTAAAATTTAACTATCAAAATATAACAGCAGAAGTAGAGATAGATAAAGTAACTGTTATAAATAAAAATCTTTTTGTAAATACAAATATTTTTGAATGTGTGGTAGCGTTACAAAAAAATGGAAAACTGATAAAAAAAGTAACTCTTGAAACCAATACAGAGCCTCTTTCAAAGGAACAATATAAACTTCCGATTCCGGTTCAGACATTACCGGGAGAGTATACGATTACAGTATCTTTCTTGTTAAAAGAAGATACTTTATGGGCAAAAAAGGGACATGAAGTAGCTTTTGGACAGACAGTTTATGAAGTTGCAAAAACAGAGCAAGTGCATACAGGCGAATTTGAAGTGATTAACAGTGCCCATAACTTTGGTGTAAAAGGTGAAAATTTTGAAGTTATGTTTTCTTACTTAAACGGCGGTTTAGTATCCTATCGATATGGCGGAGTTGAAATGATAAAAGCCATTCCGAAACCTAATTTTTGGAGAGCACCTACAGATAATGATGAAGGAAACTTAATGCCTATACGTTATGCACAGTGGAAAATTGCAAGTATGTATCTTTCACATAAAAAGCCATTAGACGGGAAATATCCTGATAGTATGAACCCTGAAATCGAAATTACAGACGCCTATGCGAAGATTACCTATACTTATTATTTACCTACTGCACCGGAGGCGTATTGTAATCTTTCTTATAAGGTTTATGGTGATGGATATATTGAGACAGAGTTGTATTATGAACCTGTAAAAGAGTTGAAAGATATGCCGGAGTTTGGAGTTATCTTTAAATTTGATGCAGATTATGATAATGTTTCCTGGTATGGAATGGGATATGAAGAAACTTATGCAGACAGATGTAAAGGTGCAAAACTTGGTATCTATAAAAATAAAGTGAAGGATAATATGGCAAAATACTTAAATCCTCAGGAATGTGGAAATAAAACAGGTGTACGCTGGGCTTCTGTTACAGATATTAGAGGAAGAGGTATGCTGTTTACCGGTGATAACATGGAGTTTTCTGCCCTTCCTTATACACCCCACGAAATAGAAAATGCCAGACATGAGTTTGAACTTCCACAGGTACATTATACCGTAGTGCGTGTTTCAAAGCAGCAAATGGGTGTCGGAGGAGATGACAGCTGGGGAGCAAAGACACATGAAGAGTATCTTTTAAATACAGAAAAACCAATGAAATTTACATTTGGATTTAAAGGAATATAATGAAAAAAAATCTAGCTGCATCAGGGAAAATATCTGGTGCAGCTTTAGTAAAAAAATAGAAAAAATAAAATTTTAAAAAAGTTATTGACAAATGTAAGTAAAATAAGATATAATCAATTTTGCTCATACAGAGCAGCTAATTGAATAAATTGTTTATTCAGGCGTTGGAGAAATACTCAAGTGGCTGAAGAGGTGCCCCTGCTAAGGGTATAGACGGTTTGCGCCGTGCGAGGGTTCAAATCCCTCTTTCTCCGTTGTAACGAATAGTTACAAAAAAGTGTTGACAAGCAGTTGTAGTTATGTTATTATACAAAAGTTGCTGTGAGCGACACGAAAAAAAGTTTAAAAAACTCTTGACAGAAAAAAACAGATGTGATAATCTAATATGGCTGTCGCAAAAGAGCAGAGATGCCGAAAGGCAGCGAAAAAACTTTTTAAA
>URHS01000091.1 GCA_900547685.1 uncultured Blautia sp.
ACACCATCCTGCATGAGATAGCCCACGCCCTGGCCTGGACACGCCACGGAGAACGTACCCACGGCCCGCGGTGGAAACAAATCTGCCGGGAAATAGGGGCCGTCCCCTGCGCTGCCGCCAAACTGGACGCCATCCGCGTCACCACGTACAAGTACCTTCTGCGCCTGAAAACGACGGGCGAAGTCGTCGGCAAATACCACCGCCGCCCCGCCTTTGCCAAACATCTCAAGCGCATGGCCCTGAAAGGGCGCCCCGACACCCTGGGGCAACTGGAATTGATTCCCAGCGAAAAACAGGATACGTCATTATCATAAAAGCTCACCTTCTGCATTCTTCCAGCGGGTCATCAGGGAGTTGTACCGGCATTCGTATGTGGTCATTGTTTGACCATTCCATCCTGACCGTTGCCGATGGCAGTCACAAGATTGAGTTGGAATGGTAGATATTACTGCGAAGTTTGGCGTTGGGATAGGAGAGCCGGTAAAAGAAAACGCCGATCTTGTCACATGCGGTTTACCGCCTATATCCACAGACATTATTTCTTCATTACTTTTACTTTAAAATATCTATTGTACTTCAGGCTTTTCATCCGATATGACTGGATACACAAATTGATGTAAAAACTCCGAATGCAGAATAAGAGCAATATCCATGATCATATCCTGGAATTTGGTCAAATTTTCATCATTCACAATGGATGAACTTTTTTTCCATTCCAGATCATTGGGCATTCGGATATAAAATAGTTCGGAATCCGATATTTCTTCTTTCCGTTGAAAACGTAATTGGGAAAACAAGGTTTTCATTTTTGAAAACAGATCATTTGAAATGATAAGACCTCTTGTGACACCATCCAAACTAAGAGCCATTTCCCAATACTCTTGTTGAGATAATTTACGCAACCCATATTGATGTTCCAGTTGCTCGTAACCTGCTGGAATCGGCAATGTCTTATGAAAAAATAAATCATTGAACAAGTGCATTTTATCATTTTTGATCATGGCGTAATAAATATACTTCCCGCGAATTGACAACCCAGCTGTATATTGGAAATCCAAAAATAAAATCCGGATGCTGTCGGGATAATCTTTCGGGAATAATATATTCCATAACCGCTTCGAATCAAACTGATCAGCCAAATAATTATGATTATCTTTATTTTTTAATTCATTATTTGCTTTGAATTGATGGGCAATCCATAATTGCTCATATACCCCAAGATGAGCAAACTCAGACGTATTATAAATCAGTCTATATAAATACTGATATTTTCTGACTACGCGACTAATATACTCGCTGCACCACACAAGCCATGATTTGTCTTTCAAATCAGTTCTGCCGGTGAAATATGAACATAAGGCAACCCATGGCATATTTTGGTATTGGATCATGGAAAGGGTTCCTCCGTATTCCTGCATATTCAAGGAACCTATATCTACCCACTCCATTCCAAGTCTTCTCGGTGAATGTTGAAATAGACTCATGGTATCTGAAAGCTGTTTCAAAAGACATGGCAATAGTTGTATGGCTTGCAGTTCAGGAGCATTGATATAATCAGTCAAACTGTACATCCAGCAGGGCATTAAATTTAGGTATTCATACCAGAAATGCGTGAACGGGTAATAATGCCGATACAGGAGTTGCTGGCGACATATCCTCCATGTCTTAATGCCATATGGGTTACTGGGCAAATCCGGTGATATGGGAAATTCCAGCCATGAGAGAGAGCCTGATTCAGGATAGATTTTCCGCAATTCTGATTCCAACAAATTGTTCTTATCTTTTTCCAAATTTCCCCAACATGGATCACTCACCAAGTAAAAAATCTGTATATCACTATCGTTAAGACTCTTGTTGCTGGAATCTGTAGAAGATACAAATATATCATCTAAGTTTGCAGAAGACTCTCGCAGGTGATCATCCCCCCACGAAAAAGAACCTAAACATAAATATATTATTAAGATATTAGTGCCTAGTCTTCCCAGATTTCGGAGGACGTGGCTTCGGTAGTAAAGGTTTTCCGTGTTCATCTAAAATAACAATATTTGCTTCTTTATTTGATTGAGGGTCATCGATCTGTCGCGCTACCAAGATAGCTGTGAAATCTTCTTCTGAGAATTGTGTTTTTATATCTTGATCCAACGTTTTTAGTCTGAGAGCTTTGCGAGCTGGTTTCGGAGTACTTTGGATAACATATGCAGGGACACTTTCAGGATTGTCCATTTTAGGAACTCTATGTCCATTAGCCCATACAAATCCATATCCAGTACGTTCATCTTCTGGAGAAAGGGAACCAGGTCCAAATACGCCTTCCAACCTTCCGCCTAGAACGAACCCTGTTTTTTCATTTATACCATCGTGTTTGAATACGATATTGTGAGAATGCCAAATTGCTACTTCACAATAATTTTTTGGAGCTACTTCTGGTTGGCGGTGATATGTTTTACTCTCTGCTTCGTGATTACTTACTTTATATGAATAGGAATTAGCTGTTTTTTTTCTAAATAAAGCCCCTCCATGCTCGACAGTTTGCCTGCCACTTAACATCTTAAAATTTGCTTTTTTAATAATTTTACTTAGTGCAGCTAAAATATGCTTAGATACTTCTTTTTTCAAGAATTTTGTTGCATTATCATAATCATCCATCAAAGCAGGCTTTAATCCTAATAAGTCTAATTTATTTATCACAGCATTTCCTGAAAATGCATATAAATTTGCTCCCCCCTGTTCCTCAATAGGATCCCTGTTAATCCATCTGCCGTCTGTAGGATTCAGGTAGCGGTAATTGTAGTAGATCAGGTCAAGCTCGTCGTCCATGAACTCGCAGGAAAACCTGAACTTGTTTTCCTGAGCCCT
>URHS01000092.1 GCA_900547685.1 uncultured Blautia sp.
ATTCTATGTTCACTTCTAAACTTGACATTATTATTTCTTCCTCCAAATCCCGATTTGTTAAATTGTTATAAGCCAACTTTTTAAAAAAATACTCATTATCTAATTTAAGGTAGCGTATTTAATAAAATTTCTTTGCTTTCAAATACCTTTCTTTTCGTTAATTGAAGTCCAGTTCTACAATGTGCGTGGTCCCTATCCATCGGCTGTCATCTGAATTGTGAGCCAAACCTGCTAATTTGACTTTTAATGCAACAGGATTTACTTTAATCCCTTTTATATACTCAAAATATTTAACAGACTCATCATGCGTCAGAATCGCAACCGCTTCGACTATTTCATGGGGAATTCTGGATTCAACTTTTCAACGGAAAAATGCTCAATGATGCAATGCCAATTTATATAGGTTGTTTGCTTGAAATAAGGCCGGATCTTAACCTTGCCATAAAACTGCATTCCAAAATTTCTTGACATCCATCTCTGCGCTCCTTTCAAACTGATTCGTCATTTCTTACTTTTCGCTTGAAATAAATGGAGGAAAGGTATCGGAGCTATCGTTACGCCGCATAGTTTTTGAGTCCACATCAAAACACTTGCCGTTGTATTCATAGTGTAGCTTATTAGCTTTAACATAAAAACGATGTTCCGATTGAAATGCAACAGGCTTAAAATGCCCTTCTTGTATCGGCTGATCCCGATACAAGACCTGATCTTCCGATAACTTCAGCACATCATTTTCAAGATGCACATCATAAATTCCACTTACGATAGCCTCTGCTGCCACATTTTTCCCTGAAGCTGAAATGAAACGAAAACAGCCAGTCAAACTATTGGTGCTTTTTCGCTCCGCTAGTTCAAATCGGAACAGGGATACACCACTGAAATCTTTTCGCAATTTTTCCCGTTCTCCATCCTTTCCCATGAGCCATATCTTCTCATTAGATACAATAAACATATCCAACTGAAATCCGCTCTGAGAATATTTTAGATTAGAGAAAGATATTTGATCTGAGTAAGCGCCCTGTAACGCACCATTTTCAAGTTCGTAAACTAATTCCTTTGTAAACAGCGTTTTTCCATCCACATTCGCTTCAATGAAGTTGATGATTTCTTTCATTAGCACCCGACCATCCTTTCAATTTGAAATATCAAAGTCTGATGAACAAGCAGACAATGATATAATAAGTAACATAGCACTAAAAAAAGTTGTGATCTTTTTCATTATTGCACCTATGCAGCTCCTTATTCACCATTCGTTCAACAATTTTTGCAATTTTTCCACAAACTGTCCGATATGCAAACCATCTACAAAAGAATGATGTGCCTGCACAGAAATTGGAATCAAAAGTTTTCCATCTTTCTCATAATATTTTCCCCAATCAAAAAGCGGTGTTGCATTATCTTTTTTACCCGAATTAGTGTGGGAAATATGCGTATATGTTACCCACGGCATGGGAGAACATTGAAACACATCATTTCATAAAGGTCCCGTAAAATACTCTTTCTGTTCATTTGCCACTTTTGTTGCCAGTTCACAATATTCTTTCAGATCATCTATCATAGGTACATTGACTACCTTGAACAATTCTGTTTCCTGATTAAGATATGTAAATGCAGTATCTATCTTTTCAAATAAAACAATCTGTCCGTCAACAAACCGATAACGAAACGCCTCTATTTCATTTGCACATTTGCAAACTGCATGTACCATTGCCAATGTAAAAGAAAGTCCTTGCTCCTTTACCATACGCCTAAATCTTGTAATATCTGCTTCAAAGGTTACGCAAAATGCTGGTTCAACACTGTTTCTAAAAATCATACAGTGCATTGCCCTATCCCATGTTTTTTCATCAATTACTTTATATTTATTTGCCATAGATACATTTTCCTCCAACTTCTGATTTTCTTTCACATTCAGCTGTTCGGCAGCCTTTCTAAATCCCCGATGGGAACATTCATTCTTTCCGACACTTCTTCCATCGTCATGCCGGTATTCCAAAAACGTCTGACCACCATTTTCATATCCCCACCAACCCCTATGAGATGCTCAGGATCTCTGTTGTGTTACTCACCGACAAACCGGGATCTGTAACTTCTGTATTTCTTTCAATGCTTTTTGAATATCCTTATAAACTAACGGTTGCATACTGTCATCCACTTGCTCGGCATGCGCATTATATGCAAACTTCAAAGCTTTCATTGTCATCTGGGTATAGACCATTTTCTACCTCCGTCATAAATGTATAATATATTGATATGCAAATATGATTGCTGTACAAGTTAGATTTTCACACATATGCGGCGGATCATTTTCTGAGAAACCTGACGGACGCAGTTCTAAACATCGTAATGAGCCAAATGTTTTATCAAAAGCAGACGCAAAATTGTAGCAAGCAAATACAATTTCATCTTCTGTTTTTCCCAACATATGAAGATACATTCCAATAAACATAAGTGTACCTTCAATTAAGCCACATTGAGCTCTGTATCCCCCAGCACCATGTAATCCAATCGCAGACCAAATTACTTGTGGCTCAATGGCAATTTTAAATAATTCACTCAGACAGATAAGAGTTGTTCTTGCACAATTTATATCTTCTTTCCAGTACAATTCATGTACTCGCTTTGTTATATATTCTTTCATCAATACACCCTTTGACAATTTCCAATTTATTTGTCTACTGCAAATTAACTATTCAGAAGTTTTGTTAGGTCCTCAATGGATACGTCCATTTTTGCAGATACCTCTTCCATAGTCATTCCAGAAGCAAGGAACCGCTTTACTACCATCTGCATATCCT
>URHS01000093.1 GCA_900547685.1 uncultured Blautia sp.
CTGCACATGAATTAGGAAAATGTGTTGTTGTCGTTACACATAGTAAGCATTTGGCAGAAGAAGCCGACGAAATCTTAGAAATTAAAAACGGTGCAATTTCTTTTCTGTCTGAATAAACAAGAATAGTGCCGTAAAGGAGCTGTCATTATGGAATATTTTAGATATACCTCGACACAATCAATTTGACCCTAACGGCATTTTTATAAGAACTAAATACAATACAGTTTCAAAGGCTCGTACAGACTATATGTTTTGTGCGGGCTTTTTTCATGCCAGAAAAAAATTTTTTAAGTTTTTTTTGATTTTGGTTACGCTGTACCCCACTTTCAACGCGGTATATATGAAAAGGGGCAGACACCTCTTTTCGACTAGCGAAAGGAGGTGAGGAAAATGAAACCGTCAGAACTACAAGAAAAAACCTGTCATCAATTCGATTGTGCTATTAAAACAGTTATACGTCATAGAGCGATTGACTTCTATCGAGCGATACGTCGTTCAGAGAAAAAAGAAATGCCATTCGCCGAAATTATGGACGACCTCTTAAATTCCATAGGTACAGAAGATACATATTCTACGGATTATGTTGCAGTATTTGAAGTCTGTGGAGAAAAAGTATCAATCGAAGATGAACAACTGGCTCGTGCATTGAAAGCTATTGAAGAACGAAAGCGTAATATCGTTTTACAGTATTTTTTCATTGGGGACACGGACACTTATATTGGAAAAATGCTTGACTGTTCCAGAGCTAATGTAACAAAATGCAGAATACAAGCACTAGACAAGCTAAAGCAACTGATTGAGGAGGAAAAAGAGAAATGGAGCTGGTCTTTCCAGAAAATGTCTATACTCCTTTTGCTTCACTTTCTGAAAAGTTTCAGAAGTATTCTGTTACTTGTGTATCTCCTGGCAAAGCTTTTAATATCGCAGGCTTGCAAATTGCTAATATTGTTTGTGCAGACGAATATATGCGCCATAAGATAGATAAAGCGATTAATATTAATGAAGTCTGCGACGTTAATCCTTTTGGCGTTATTGCCACGATAGCTGCCTATAATGAGGGTGAGGAGCGGTTGGCGCAGTTGTGTCGTTATCTGTTTGAAAACTACCAATACATGAAAGACTATTGTGAAAAAATATTTGCCTGATTTTCCTATTGCTGAATTAGAAGGTACTTATCTGGTCTGGATGGATTGCCGGAAGTTGCTTCTACCATCCAAGGAACTGGAATGTCTATTAAAGGAAAATGTTCATTTGTGGCTGAATTCTGGAGATATGTATGGAGCAGAAGGCGAAGGGTTTATGCGTTGGAATATAGCTTGTCCGAGGGCCTTGCTAACAGAAGGATTAGATAGATTCAGAGATTTTGTTCATCATAACTAAAAGAATAAGCAGGTCGGGCACTTTCTTTTTTCTGTAAATGTGATAAACGTTATCATCATCTGCTGCCTGTACCTGCTTTTCCTTTGATAATGTCATGACTTCTGGTTATCTTTGCGTAGAATAATTAAAAACCGGAATTTATGGATATACAAACAATACTTGCGAATTTGAAAATAGAACAGTTGAATGTGATGCAGCAAACAGCTGTCGATGCCTATCGTGAAGGAGGTGATTTAGTCCTGCTTTCGCCTACGGGCTCGGGTAAGACTTTGGCTTATTTATTGCCTCTTGTTTCTTCTTTGAAGCCCGATCAGCAAGGAGTTCAGGCTGTTATTTTAGTCCCATCCCGCGAGTTGGCTTTACAGATAGAGCAAGTATTTAAGTCTATGAATACGGAATTTAAAATAATGAGTTGTTACGGAGGGCGTCCGGCAATGGACGAACATCGTACAATGAAAGGTATCTGCCCGTCAGTAATTGTCGGTACACCGGGACGAATGAACGATCACTTGGAAAAACAAAATTTTGATGCTTCTACAGTGAAACTTTTGGTGATTGATGAATTCGATAAATGTTTGGAGTTCGGTTTTCAGGAAGAAATGTCGGATGTTATAAGTAAATTGCCGAAATTACGTCGTCGTTTTCTGCTTTCGGCTACAGATGCTGAAGAGATTCCTCATTTTACCGGCTTGAACCGTACCGTCAAGTTAAATTTTCTTGATCCTGATGGAGGTATTTCTGAACGTTTGCATTTGTATAAAGTGATTTCTCCTGTAAAAGATAAATTGGAAACTTTATATAAGTTGCTTTGTTGTTTGGGAAATCAGTCTACTCTGGTTTTTTGCAACCATCGTGAAAGTGTAGACCGTGTAGGTAAATATTTACATTCCATGAAAGTGTATTGCGAAACGTTTCATGGTGGAATGGAGCAGGATGACCGGGAAAGAGCTTTATATAAATTTCGGAATGGTAGCTGTCATATTTTTATCTCGACCGATCTGGCAGCACGTGGTTTAGATATTCCCGATATAAAAAATGTTGTTCATTATCATCTTCCAGTTGC
>URHS01000094.1 GCA_900547685.1 uncultured Blautia sp.
CACCTCAAGTATATTCTATCGTGCCGATTTGCACAAAGGAATAACCTTATTATGCTGGTCGATAGGCTTGATTATGCCGATTTTGAAAATATAGAATACTTTCATCTGTGACCTTGATGGTCTATTTTGCTATTAAGAACTTTTCTTAAACTATGTTGCTTTTTGAAGCTCTGTATGTTATACTGTTATACACAACAGCATAACAGCTAAAACACACGGAGGATGCAGTAATGAAACTAATTATTTCAAATGTATCTGGCGTCCCCATATATGAGCAGATTAAACAGCAGATCAAGGCGGCTATTTTATCTGGCGAGCTTCAAGCCGAAGAAACTTTGCCCTCCCTTAGAACACTTGCCAAAGACTTAAAGATCAGCGTCTTAACAGTGACAAAGGCATACACAGAATTAGAGCAAGAGGGCTTTGTCAAAAATGTGCAGGGGCGCGGATGTTTCGTAATGGGGTCTGGTTCAGAACTGATTAAGGAGCAGCTTATTTGCAAAGTAGAAAACAATCTCACTGAAGCAATAAAAGCTGCAAGAATGGCAAATCTATCCACAGAGGAATTACATCGCCTTTTGGACATTTTAACGGAGGTAAAAACAGATGACTAATTATTTAGAGGTAACGAATCTTTCAAAATCTTTTGATTCTTTTCAACTTCACAATATCAGCTTTACTTTGCCAAAGGGATATATTATGGGCTTGATTGGCCCGAATGGTTCTGGCAAAACAACGACAATCAAACTGATTTTGAATATGCTCAAGCGCACCGGCGGCACAGTCAAAGTGATGGGGCTGGATAATATCGCAGAAGAACAAAAAGTAAAATCAGAGCTGGGCGTTGTTTTCGATACAAATTATTTCAGTGATGATTGGAAAGTGTCGCAGGTTGAAAAATCCATTTCGGTATTTTATCCAAATTGGGACAGCCAGAAATTTGCGGATATGTTACGGAAATTTCACATTGCACCAACCAAAAAGGTAAAAGAACTTTCCAAAGGTATGCAGATGAAGTTAATGCTTGCCTGTGCGTTTTCATACGACGCCAAACTGCTGATCCTCGACGAGCCGACCAGTGGACTTGATCCGGTTTCCAGAGATGAACTTTTGAAAATTCTTTCAGAGTATATTGAAGATGGCGAACATAGTGTTTTGTTCTCCACCCATATCACAGGTGATTTGGAGCGTGCAGCCGATTATATTACCTACATCAGTTATGGCGAGCTGTACTTTACTGGCAGCAAAGATGATTTTGTAGATATGTTCCGCATTGTAAAAGGTGGAATTGAGGAACTGTCCGATGATCTGAAAAATAAGGCGGCTGGTATTCGTACATTCCCTACGGGATTTGAGGCTCTGATGAAAACCGAAAATATTAGCGGTTTCCCTAACCTGACCGTTGAGCCTGCCACCATTGATGAAATTGTAGTGTTTACAAGCAAGAAAGGTGACGATTATGAGTAATATTTTGAAATCCACAAAATTAGATATTGCATTGGTAAAACCATATTTTAAGACGATTTGTTTCACCCTGCTTCTGCCGATTGTGTTTGCCGCAATCAATCGTTCTTTGCTGACAGGGGTATCATTTGCTATGTGCTTTATTGCCATGACGACGGGATATACCTTTTCCATCACAGAAAAAAACAGTATGGATCGTCTGTTTGGTATTTTACCTGTTCGTAAAAGCGAGCTTGTGATCGGACGCTATGTTTTCGTCCTTGCAATGGGGCTTCTTTCCTTGATTATTTCTTTGATTGCACAGCCGCTTGTCTTGAAAGTGCTGGGTGAAACAGTTGGCGTATTTGATATTGTAACTGCCGCTATTGCAGGAGTATTCTTATTTGCACTCTATACCGTGTTCCAGATTCCGGGATATTACAAGTACGGCTCAATCAAAGGACGGGTATTTATGTATATTCCAGTGGCCGGTTTTTTGGTGACTTTACTTCTTCTCTCTAAAATGCCAGCTATCGGGAACTCAATTATTTCAGTCGTTGAATCTTCTCCGATACTTCTCGTTTTCCTTGCGGTTTTTGCTATTGTCGTGATGTATGCGGTTTCAATCTTCTTGTCCATTTGGGTTATGAAGAAAAAGGAAATGTGAGGTGATTGTATGGATTTCACAATTTTGGCAGTTGTGCTTTTGATTGGTGTTGGCGTTCCTATCCGTAATAAACTCATACGGAAATATCGGGATAAAAAGAAACAAGAAGACAATAAGGATAAGCTGAAATAATATATAAACAGCACCAGGAGGAATATGAAAATATCTTCTTTGGTGCTGCTTTTTAATAGAGCTATAATTTGCTGATAGATTTTTTGAAAAAATCCGTCCGCTGTAACATTTCGCGGACATTTGCCTGTTATACT
>URHS01000095.1 GCA_900547685.1 uncultured Blautia sp.
GCTCGTTTAATTATGGTAAATTCGTGGTAAAATAGTTGATTTTTTAGTTGATGAATAGTCATTAAATGCTGTATTTATGCGGATAATTGGATTTTATATATCAAATTTCTAATAAATTTTGAAGATATTTGGGATTACCTTGACAGATTCACCACTTTGAATTTAAATTAGAGAAAAGGTCCCAATGCTGTGCAACCATACCAAGGAGGCAGATAAAAATGATTTGTAAAATAAGGAAGTGGAAGTTATCGGATGCAGAAGATTTAGCGGCTGCTCTGTCTAATACAAAGATACAAAATAATCTTCGGGACGGACTGACTTACCCTTACACTGAGAAAGATGGAACAGAATATATAACGGATATGCTTTCTGCAGACGAAGATCAAACTTTTGCCTTTGCTGTCACAGCAGACAGCAAAGTGGTCGGCAGTATTGGAGTATTCCGTCAGGAGAACATACACAGACAGACTGGTGAGCTGGGCTATTATATAGCAGAAGAATATTGGGGCAAAGGAATCATGACTGAGGCTGTAAAACAAATCTGTGCCTATGTTTTTGATAAAAGCGATATGATCCGAATCTTTGCTGAGCCATTTGCATATAATGCCGCATCATGCCGGGTACTCGAAAAAGCCGGTTTCCAATATGAGGGAACATTGAGAAATAACGCCGTGAAAAATGGTAAAGTTATCGATATGAGGATGTATTCACTGCTGAAAACAGAAATAAATTAGATGAGGTATGATACAACATACTCGGAGGAATGAATTTGGGGAAAAAGACAGAACAGTCTCATAAAATATACAATGAGATGGCGTGGGAATATGATTCTGCCCCGGAGGGCAGATACACAAGACCCCATAAAGAAGAAATTATTAAAAAGGCAGCGCTCAGGGATGGAGATAATATTCTGGACGTTGCCTGCGGAAATGGATATTTGCTTGGAGAACTTTCCAAAAAGGCGAGAGTCAATGCTTTTGGCGTAGATATTTCTGAAAATATGATTGCCTCTGCCAGAGAAAGATACCCGGCATGTACATTTACGGCGAGTTACTGTATTCCTCTCAGTTTTGAAAATGAGAGTATGGATGTCATAACGGTGTCTTGTGCATTTCATCACTTTGAAACACCCCAGGTCTTTGCCAATGAATGTATGCGGGTATTGAAGAAGAATGGAAAAGTCCTTATTGCTGAACCATCTTTTTCTCCAGTGGTGCGTTGGCTTGCCAACACGGTAGTATTTCCATTTTCCAAAACAGGTGATGTGAGGGTGTATAGCCAAAAGGAACTTCAATTATTTTTTGAATCGGCTGGATTTACTGATATTGAATCGTACACAACAGGTACAGTGTTATTTTTTTCAGCAAGAAAATAAATAACAATTCGCTGGATTGTAAAGAGATAATAGGAGCTGATTGCAAATGAAGATGCCAGAAAAGATAGAGCCTGTCATGTTTGCCCCCTGTGGGATGAACTGCCTGGTTTGTTATAAGCATTGTTATCATAGAAAGCCATGCGCAGGCTGCCTGAAAAGTGACCAGGGAAAACCAGAGCATTGCCGGAAATGCAAGATTAAAGATTGCGTGGCAAAGCGGCAGATTACATATTGTTTTGAATGCCCTGAATATCCCTGTAAGCAGATAAAGCGGTTGGAAAAAAGTTATAATATCCGCTACCATGCCAGCTTGATGGGAAACAGCCAAATGGTAAAGGAGCAGGGAATGGCCGGATTTCTTGCACAGCAGAAAGAGAAATATACCTGCCTGGAATGTGGAGGAATTATTTCAATCCATTATGCAGAGTGCAGTGAGTGCCAATACAAGCTAAGTGATAAATAGAAGCATAGGGAGAACTGAGATGATTGATATAAAAGATATAAGCCATGCGCCGTCGCTTGGGGAAATTGGCGCTTATATTGGATTTCCGTTATTTGATACGTTTTGTCAATACATGGATACGGAATATAAAGCAATCCGTAAAATCGAATATAGTAAGGATGTCTGGGCGCGCGGGTGGAATGTAAAATTTAAAAAGTCTGGGAAATCCCTATGTGTTGTCTATCCGAAAGACGGATATTTTACAGTTCTGGTTGTGGTGGGCAATAAAGAGAAGGAACATGTGGAAAATCAACTTCCGCACTTATCGGAGGAAATCCAGGAGTTGTATCAGAATACAAAAGAAGGTAATGGACAAAGATGGTTGATGATTGACGTGCATTCAGATGATTGTGTTTATGGAGATGTATTGCAGCTTATCCATATTCGTAGAATCAGTAAATGAAAATTGACACAAACATGAGTGGTGTGGTATAAAAAAAGTTGACAGCTTATTCTCAAGGATTTCATAATAAAACCAAGAGAATAAGG
>URHS01000096.1 GCA_900547685.1 uncultured Blautia sp.
GTTCTACTATTCTTTCTTGATTGTTTTTGATGAATTCATAGCCTAACATATTGCCTTTTAGTTTATTAACTTCTGCTTCACAAATAACTTTATTTGTGAATGAATCATCAAAATAACGAGATTGAGGAATTACATGTTCAATTTCGTATGCAGGGGTGAAAAGTTTTCCCAAAGGAATCATAGCTCCAGTATAAGGAGAACGATATTTTTGTTCCAGCCAGCATTTATAACGTAAGACATCGGATGTAGACGGGCGTTTTTTGGTATCAATTTCATTGAATTTCTTTAAAATAACAGCAATATCTTCTGGTATATCTTTAGTTTCGTTTAGAACTTCTTCTTCATATATACGCAATAAATCTTGCTGACTTGGAGAGTGCGGGCGTACGTTCTCAATTCCAAATTCTGGATTGGCAAATTCAGTAAGAAGTGCCTTGATACGCAGATTGGTGTTTTCGTTTTCTTGTATTTGTTGGGTGAGTTTTCTGCGTTTCTCGGCAGGATTCTTCATTTCACGTCCTAATCCGACATGAATTTCATCAATATGCCCTGTCTGTTTCCAAATATCTCGTACAGTGCGTAAGGTTTCCATGATGATTTGTTCCACAATAGGATTGTGTAAAGAATGTTGCTTGAATGCGTTTAGAAAAGCATCAATGTCTGAAGGTTGTTGCCATTTAGTAACGTCCTTTATCTCTGAATGGCGGTTATATACGATATAGCATGCCAGCCAGGTTGGAAGTCCCTGAAATGAGTATAAATTGTCCAAATGGATTGTTTTTTCTCTGGTTCGGTTCTTTATGTTTTCTTCAAACTCTCCAGTTAATATTTTTTCTATACGGTCAAGAGTTGTACTGTCGAAATTTTCTGCTTTCCAATATCTTCCTATACGCATAAGTGGCAATAGTTTTTTGATAGCTTTGGCAGAATAGGAACCGTAATCTTTCTCGAAAGGAGGAATTTGCTGAAAAGTATCTGCAAATTTATCGCTTAAATAGTTTTTATCAGCGAAATGCTGTAAAGCTTTTCTGAGTTCATTCTTGTCAGAAATAGAGTATAGAATATGCCATAGTTTCTCTTCTATTTCTGATGTTAAGGCTGATTGCTCTATTCCTGCTTTTTCCCAATATGACAGTATCTTGTAGTGAGTCTCATTACAAGGATATGTCTTGTCCTCTACATAATTCCAGCGATAATTTGCTATATTCTTTTTTAATCCAAATGCTGGCTTTTTAAGAAATGTGTCTTGTCTGATTTCTTTTTTCTGATTAAGCCAGTCAAACAAATTGGCGTAGTCATCTTCGGTTTTCAGAAATTGATTTGTTACATCTATATCAGTAGTAAATTTCCCGTTTATGGTTCCTTCCTTTTGATAAATTCGCAGGTTTGATATAAATTGCCATAGACGGAACTCTTGAAAAAGAGGATGTGATTTAGCTATGCACTTTAATGAAGAAGTGCATATTTCTCCTGTTTCTTTATTGGTGTATGTGTATTCTTCGTAAGGGCAATTACTAATGAGCGATTTTTTGCTTTTAAGTGGACGTTGATAGAACAAAATATCTTCAATAAGCAATTGGGAAATGCTATATTTTGCAATAGCATTACGATGGGCTTCGTTATTAGGATACAGTTCTTCGATGCAGGCTTCTAATAAATTGGAGTCTCGCAATTCTGGGTGAAATTCTTCTTGTTTCTTTAATATCTGATTTAATTCGTCTTTATAATACTTGCGTTCAATGGTGCGAATCAATTTTCCCCGAATCTTTTGGCTAGGAGTTTGTAATAGTGTATCATAGATGTATGCGCCTACTGTTTTATGAGATGTGTCAAGATCTTTTTGAGTTTTTGTTTTAATAAGCTCCCACTGTTCTTCCCATTCTTGTTCGGTAGGAATTTTGAAACGACGGCTTAACTCTCCATTTTCATCATATTTGTCATTCCCGTTTTTATCAAGGTCTATGATTGCAATAATATCTTTTTTCTGACCTTTCCAGTCAGGCATGTTTTTACTGAAAAATTTTCCTTTCTCTCCGTTTTCAAGTGTTATTGTGAATATTTTTAATCCTTTATAAATTTGCCCAGTGTCAGTAATATCTGTTACAATCTGGCTGTCAAAATATTGCCGTGTTTTAGAAGACGCTTTTTCTGTTTCCTCTTCGCGTAGCTGGTAGTATCCTCTTTTCTGGTTGAAATTTAATAAAATCCAGGCTAATTCTTCTTTTTCAATTTTATTTTTTTCTTCTTTAGCTAATGTTACTTTATTT
>URHS01000097.1 GCA_900547685.1 uncultured Blautia sp.
TGAGGTGCAGTTATAGAAGTGTAGGAACGACACCATAAGGTGCGGTTATAAATAAATTAGATGCAATTCTTAAAAGAATAGCAGAATAATGATGTTAAAAATAGAAATTCAGCAACAAAATGAAAGATAAGGATTACATAGAAACAACCATTGTTCTTTATGGCGACTTTGATATACAAGACAATAGCCAGTGGAAAGAATGGCTCCAA
This sequence comes from uncultured Blautia sp., assembly GCA_900547685.1. Lineage (GTDB taxonomy): Bacteria > Bacillota > Clostridia > Lachnospirales > Lachnospiraceae > Blautia. The sequence goes on from URHS01000097.1 coordinate 210, forward strand.
TCCATGAACGGATATATGGAAAAGTTATGTTGTCCACCTACTCATTTTGCCGCCCACAACGAGAAGGTATTTACTTCACTCCAAATTATCCCCATACAGAAATATCGTAAAAAACTGGAAAAGTCTTTCCTTGAAGATAACAGCATCAATTACATGGAACTTATGCAGCTCCCGGAGGAGTTTGAGCTTGCGATGTATGACTATGTTGCCAGAGGATGCAGAATAAAGGATAAAATTATGGATGAAGCCAACATTCACCTAAGCCTGCCCAACGACCTGTTTTTGAAAATAAATCAGGATGAATTCATTGAGGAGCAGAAAAAATATATAACTTTCAGACATGGGGAAATCTTCACTCTTTCAAATGACGAACAACCGTTTTTCTACGTTACAGGATTGAAAGACAAAGAAGATTTTGAAACGCTGTCTGTCATAAAAAGATTTTAATATGGAGATAAGGCATACACATAAGGAAATCCCGTGCGTGGAACGGAAATTTCGGCTGGCGGACTTTATCCGGCTGAACTGGGACAAATATGCCGAGCATCCGACCGAACCTATCCGACCGGAGCAATACAAGGCGGTCAATGCCATCCGTGTGTGCCGGACAGCCGCTTTGGGGGTTGATACCTATGTCTGCCCTGAATGTGGTGAGGTGAGCGAGATATATCATAGCTGCAAGAACCGTTTTTGTCCCACCTGCAGCTGGAGGGATACCATGCTGTGGGCAGAAAGGGTAAAGAAACAGATGCTTAACATACCGCACCGTCATGTGGTAATGACACTTCCGCATCTTCTGAACCCGCTAATCAAACGTAACGGCAAAGAACTGCTGAACGTGCTGATGAAAACCTCGGCAGAAACGATGAAGGACTGGATTGAAAACAAATACTCTTTGAAAGCTGGAGTCATATCAGTACTGCATACGTTTGGTGAGAAAAAGAATTACCATGTCCATGTCCACATGATTGTCACATGGGGAGGTATCCACAAAAGCACAGGAGAACTGGTCGAAATCCAATCCCCTTATGTAAGGGTCAGTTTCCTACAAAAGAAGTTCAGGGAGAAATTCAGGGAAAGGCTGAATTTCATGTACAAATACGGTATATTGAAGCATGATTTCCGCAATGATGATGAATTTGCGGACTTTAAGCGCAGCATGTATCAAAGTTGTTGGACTATCAATCTCGAACCGCCCATGAAAATACCATCCCAAGTGATTTGCTATATCGGAAGATATTCCAAAAGGGCTTGTCTGAGTGAATACAAGATTACAGCGATAGAAGGAGAATACATCAGTTTCCGCTACAAGGATTACCGTAGTTCTCCCGACAAGCATAATCCGGAGGAAAAAATCCTTATGTTGCATTACAGTGAGTTTTTTCCCAGACTGCTGCAACACGTTCCCCTTCCATATTTTCGGATAGTAAGGTATTACGGAGTGTACTCACATAAAAGTACTGTCCCGGAAGAATACCTATACCAGGAAGATACGGAAGAACCTTGCACTGACACGGTAGAAAATGAATCGGAATATGAAAACCCGTATTATTGTAAACCCTGCCAGCGATACAAGATATACCATTGCACGACACTTGTCCGTCATGGAACAAACAACAAAGAACCGGAATGCCTGGTGTTCCAAAGACCGGAACTTGTCAAGCGAAAGGTCGCATAAAAATAACAGTAGAGGGATAACTATGCCCTGTCGTGAAAAACAGGTCAAAAACACTCTCGAAACTATAAAAAAGGAGGTTTGAAACATGAAAATGAGTATGAAAAGGAAAGTTCCTGACGAACTGAAAACCCTAAAAAGACGAGGTGAAACGCTTCGTGAATAAAGGGGAAAAATTGAATTTCTAATAATAATGATAGATGTAAAAAATGCATCTAACAACGGGATGAACTGCCTAAACGGCAGCTATCCCTTAACATTATGAACAATTAGAGTACACGATATGAGAAATGAAATTTTACAGTTGAAAGA
>URHS01000098.1 GCA_900547685.1 uncultured Blautia sp.
AAGAAATGGAATACTCATTCGTAGAGGACTCTCTGTATTTTCAAGGACTATGGGTATTAGTGGTAATTGTGATATTGTAGAATTTCATCCATCAGAAGAAGGCATTTCTATTTCAAAAGATTCTAAGCGCTATCTCCCTGTTCCTATTGAATATAAAAGAGGAGAGCCTAAACAATATCAAGCTGATGACTTACAGTTATGTGCACAGGCAATGTGTTTAGAAGAAATGCTTTTGTGTAAGATTGAAAAGGGCTGTCTATTTTATGGAGAAACAAGACGAAGAACTGAAGTGTTATTTTCTTCTGACATGCGCAGTACAGTCAAAGCATTTTGTGAAGAAATGCATAAACTGTATTTAAAGCAATATACTCCTAAAGTAAAAATATCTAAAAAATGCAATGCATGTTCTTTAAAAGATGTATGTGTTCCTGCACTAAATAAAAATATATCTGCTGCTGGGTATATCGAGAGGAAAATTAAGGAAGAAGAGGGTATCCCATGAAGAGATTGCTAAATACATTGTATGTAATCGGAAAAAACAGATATTTGTCCTTAGATGGTGAAAATGTTGTTGTTTCTGAAAGACAGGAAGAAATCGGCAGAGTTCCATTACATAATATTCAAGGAATTGTGACATTCGGATATACGGGAGCAAGTCCGGCATTGATGGGAGTATGTGCAGAAAGAAACATTGAACTGACATTTATGTCTGCTAACGGTCGTTTTCTGGCGAGAGTAACAGGAGAGGTTAAAGGGAACGTTACATTAAGAAAACAACAATATAGGATTAGTGAAAATGAGGAAGAAAGTATAAAGCTTGCACGTAATTTTATTATTGGAAAAGTTTACAATTCCAGATGGATCTTGGAACGGGCGGCAAGAGATTATCCTTTAAGAGTTGATGTGGAAACGATAAAGAAAAAATCTGAATTTTTGAAGCAAAATCTTGGTAAAATAAGGAATTGTCAAAATAGTTCAATGCTTCTAGGGGTAGAAGGAGAGTCGGCGTCCGTATATTTTTCCGTATTTGATGAATTAATTCTACAACAAAAAGAGTTTTTCTATTTTCGTGGAAGAAATAAAAGGCCCCCTTTAGATAATGTAAATGCAATGCTTTCTTTTTCTTATAGTTTATTGGCGGGTATGTGTGGTTCTGCATTGGAAGGGGTAGGACTGGACGCTTATGTTGGCTTTTATCACACAGACAGGCCAGGACGAATGTCATTAGCATTGGATATGATGGAAGAATTAAGAGGCGTAATGGCAGATAGATTTGTTTTAACGCTGATTAATAAAAGAATCATGAGAGAGACACATTTTATAAAAAAAGAAAATGGTGCGGTTATCTTAAATGATAGTGGAAGGAAAATATTTCTAAACGCGTGGCAGGAGAGAAAACAGGAAGTAATAAAGCATCCATTTTTGAATGAAAAAGTGGAATGGGGGATGGTTCCATATGTGCAGGCAATGTTGTTGGCAAGATATTTACGAGGAGATTTGGATGAATATCCTCCGTTTTTCTGGAAGTAGGTGATAACTATGTTGATTTTAATTACTTATGATGTTAACACGCAGACACTAGATGGGAGAAAGAGATTAAGAAAAGTGGCAAAAGAATGTGTGAATTATGGGCAGCGAGTTCAGAATTCTGTTTTTGAATGTCAGGTCGATTCTACGAAATACCGTCAGATTAAAGCTATTTTGGAATCTATCATTGATAAAGAAAAAGATAGTTTGCGATTTTATAACTTAGGAGATCAATATAAAAATAAGGTTGATCATATTGGCTCAAAAGAGAGTTATGATGTAACAGAAACACTGATTTTCTAAATTAGTGAAATGAGATACTTTTAAAAATTGGAATGTATATAGCGACGCAGTTGCTATGTCAGTGCGAATACAAAGTACACATAGATTAGCGGGAGATTCGCACCTAAATTTAGTTTATTTTAATTGAAAAAACAAAGATATAAAGAATTAAATAAATATATAAAGAATTAAATAAATATATAAATTCAATAGTTTGTTAAGGTT
>URHS01000099.1 GCA_900547685.1 uncultured Blautia sp.
AGATATGATAGAAAAAAGGAGGAGTTTAATGTGGCATTGAATAAAGAATGTGATGACAGAAATTATTTGTATGGAAGATTGCTCGCTGTGGCAGACAGAATTGAGTATATAAGTTTTATAAAAAATGGAGAAAATGGAAGAGTAACAAATGCAAAACGATATATGAGCGCATTTTCCCAAAGACCTTTTACAACATGGAAAATAATTGAAGAGAATATACAGCCTTATTTGAGCAAGATGGATGTAAAACACAGGCGTTATTATGAAAACTTAATTGATGAAATTTGTTCTCTTTTTGATATAGAGAAATTTCAAGATAATACAAAGTTAGATGGTTTGTATTTATTAGGATTTCATAGCCAGTCATTAGCATTAAGAAGTTTTAAAAATCAAGAAACAGAAATTGTTGAAGCAGAATAAATTTAATAAAATAGATAAGGAGAAGAAAATAATGAGTGCTTTAAAAGGAAAGATTAATTTTACATTGTTTATTAGTGTACATAATGCAAATCCCAATGGAGATCCATTGAATGGAAATCGACCAAGAATTGACTTAGATGGATATGGTGAAATTTCAGATGTATGTATTAAAAGAAAAATAAGAAATCGTTTCCAGGATTTAGGAGAGAAAATCTTTGTACAATCTGATGATCGTTCAGATGATGGTTTTACAAGTTTAAGGGACAGAGCAGAAGGTTGTGTTGAATTAAAAAAAGAAATTGCAAAAAAGAAAAAAGCAAACAGAGATTTGTGTGCGGAAATCGCTTGTAAAGAATGGATTGATGTCAGAAGCTTTGGACAGGTATTTGCTTTTAAAGGAGAAGAAGTTTCTTTTGGGGTACGAGGACCGGTATCTATTCATCAAGCGGTAAGTTTGTCTCCAGTGGATATTATTAGTATGCAGATTACAAAGAGTGTCAATAGTGAAGGAGGAAAGGAAAGTAAAGCGTCTGATACTATGGGAACAAAGCATCGTATAGGTTTTGCCGTTTATAAGGTAATGGGAAGTGTGAATGTGCAGTTGGCAGAAAAAACAGGTTTTTCCCAGGAAGATGCAGAGATGTTGAAAGAAGCATTGAAGACTTTATTTGAAAACGATGCGTCTTCTGCCAGACCTGAAGGTAGTATGGAAGTATGCCGTTTATATTGGTGGCAGCACTCAGATAAGATGCCAGAAGCGTCAAGCGGTGTTATCCAGAGAGGATTCCACAGGAATAAGGTGGAGAACCCGAAAACATTTCAGGAATATGAAATAGAATGGAAATTAGATAGGGTAAACTGTGTCAAACCGGAGGTATTTGATTTTGTATAATGAGGAGGATTTTCTTCAATTATCTGGAATTCAACATTTTGCATTTTGTCGTAGACAGTGGGCTTTGGCTTATATTGAATTACAATGGCTTGAAAATGTGAGGACGGTGGAAGGGAGACTTCTTCATGAGAAAGCACATGATTCTTCTATCAAGGAAAAGCGCGGTGATCTGATTATTACCAGAGCATTGCCGGTTCATTCCAGAGAACTGGGAATCAGCGGAGAATGTGATGTTGTGGAATTTCATAAAGCGGAAGAAGGAATTTCCCTTTCTGGAATAGAGGGACAATATAGGGTTGTGCCAATAGAATATAAGAAAGGAATACCAAAAGCAGATGATATAGATGCAGTACAACTTGTAGCACAGAGTATGTGTTTGGAAGAAATGTTGTGTTGTGAAATCTCATATGGATATATTTATTATGGGGAAACTAGACATAGAGAAAAGATAGATTTTAATTTAAATTTAGTAGCAGAAAAAATACCGCAAGAGATAGATGAAGAAAAGTTTTTATTACAATTGAATGATATGGCAAAATATTCATCAGTGAATATCATAGAAATGATGCCTAAAAATAAGAGTACACAAGATAATTTAAAGCAGGAAGAAATAGAACTTGTATTGCAAGGTGATTATTTTGCTATAGTTGATTTTTTACATCAATTGAATTTACTGATGGGACTGATCTATTT